>CALURE010000069.1 GCA_944323095.1 Candidatus Gastranaerophilales bacterium | reverse complement strand
AGCCCTCACCCCAGCCCTCTCCCACAGGAGAGGTGCCAATCCGTCATCCCGAACTTGTTTCGGGATCTTGTGATATGCTGAATGACAGAGTTCAATCTGGCGTTCAAGAGATGCTGAAACAAGTTCAGCATGACGTGAATAACTTAGTTAGACGAACTTATTCACAGAATAGGATGAGACCTCTCCCTCAAGCCCTCTTCCGCAAGTGGCAAGGGAAATGCACTTCACACTTCAATCTTCACCATTCACTAAAAAAACTAGCTGCGTTTACTCTTGCGGAGGTTTTAATCACCCTCGGAATTATCGGGATTGTTGCGGCAATGACTATGCCTGCATTGATTACAAATCACCAGAAAAAACAGACAGTTGTCCAGTTGAAAAAAGCTTATACCGTATTAAGTCAGGCTTTACAACGTTCTATTCTTGATAATGGAGAAGTTGAAAGTTGGGACTGGCAGAGTATTCCCAATGCAGATGCAGATTTATTCGCCCAAAAATATATTTTACCCTATCTAAAAGGTGCAGATAATATCAGTTCTAGGGCTTTAGGAAGTCGTAAATATTGGAAATCTTTAGATGGGACTTACGATAGTTCAGGCAGTTATATGAATGGCTATCCGATGTATGCACTGCCGGATGGGATGTTACTAAGTTTTACTGGCCGTAACACTATAGATGATCCTGTGAATCGTTATGGGACAAGTTTACGTATAAATATAGATATTAACGGTGACAGAGGTCCAAATCAGTATGGTCGTGATGTTTTTGTATTTACGATATTTCCATTTGACAGTAAATCAAACGGAAAATTAGTCCCCGGAGTTAATGAAAGATGCAGCAACGGTGCAATCCATAACAATCTTTCGCGTGATTTTTTAGTTTATAATGGTTGTTGGACTTGCAAGCATGATCATACCGGTACCGGTTATGGCTGTGCGGCTGTTATTATGAAAGACGGATGGGAAATAAAAGACGATTACCCGTGGTAAAAAAATATTAAATTATCCTCTGTACCCTTGTGTAAAAATCTTTAGCGCATATAATAAATGTATAAGATTTACTAACTAAGAGAGAAAGGTTATTTTGAGAGGGGTAAACAATGATAACACTGGACTATAGGTATTCCGATGAAATGGTTATCGGTCATGATAACGGTTTGAATTTGAATGACGAATTTAACAAATACAAGGATACTATAGCTCATATTATTGCCGATTTGAATAAACGAAAAGATAAACCCGGTCAGTGGCTTCAGTGGATGAATCTTGGTTACAGTGAGGAAACTGTCTGGTATGTTAAAGAATATGCCGCAATGGTGCAGGGAAGGTTTGATAATATTCTTGTACTCGGTATCGGCGGTTCTGCATTAGGAGGTATTGCAGTTACTGAAGCATTGTTAAAACCATACTGGAATTTACTTTCTGATGAACAGAGAAACGGACTCCCTAAAATCTTCTTTCTTGATAATATTGATCCTGATACAATTAAAGGTCTTTTAGATGTTCTGGATTTAGAAAAAACGCTAGTTAATGTTATAACAAAATCCGGCTCCACTGCTGAAACTATGTCTCAGTTTATGATTGTAAAAGATCTTCTTGAAAAAGAGCTCGGCGACAATTACAGGTATAACATTGTTGCTACTACCGATAAGAAAACAGGTATATTAAGACAAATTGCCGAGCAGGAAGGTTATAAAACTTTTGTAGTTCCCGATGATGTCGGCGGCAGATTTTCTGTATTTTCTGCAGTCGGGCTTTTGCCGATGGCTCTTGTCGGTATTGATATTGATGAAGTTATGAACGGTATTAAAGATATGGATCTTGCATTAAAAAATACCGATATCTTTGAAAATATTGCCGCACAGAATGCTCTAATTCATTTTCTTATGGATACTAAAAAGGGTAAAAATTTGTCTGTTATGATGCCTTATTCAAGCAGACTAAAATATGTTTCAGACTGGTATGTGCAGCTGTGGGCAGAATCTCTCGGAAAGAATAAAGATAAAGACGGTAATGATGTTCATATAGGACCGACTCCGATTAAGGCTCTAGGAGCAACAGATCAGCATTCTCAAATTCAGCTTTATAACGAAGGTCCGAATGACAAAGTAATTAATTTTATAAGAGTTGCAAAATTTGATAACAATCTTGAAATTCCAAATATATTTGAATATACAGGCATAGGTTATCTTGGCGGCAAGACAATTAATCAATTGATTAATGCGGAAGCTGACTCTACAAGAGTTGCACTATCTGATTATAGCAGACCTACTATTACAATTACTCTTGAAAGAGTTGATGGTTATAATGTTGCGCAATTGCTTTATATGTTGGAAGTGCAGACTGCAATTGCGGGAGAATTATATAATATTAATACATTTGACCAGCCGGGGGTTGAGCAGGCTAAAAATTATACATATGCTTTAATGGGCAGGGCAGGTTATGAGGAATCAGCACAGTCGCTTCAGGAAAAAATGGCTCCTCTCTGCAATTAAGCATTTAATAAATTTATTTAATTGATAATTAAATCACAATCATTAAATGATATATATGTTAAAAAAAGTTATCTTAATATTAATAATTTTTGCAGGGCTATCTGTTTCTGCGCAAACTTTGAAGGCAGGAGTTTCTAAAATTGATAACATCCCGAATTCCTTTTACGGAAGCTGGCGCGTTCAGGCTAAAATTGACAAGCAGTCCGGAAACATTTATTTTAAACCTGTTACTGTTGATTTATGGAACTTATCAAGAGTTGGTGACGTCATAAATTTAAACAATCCGTTTACAGGTGCAAGCGCTTCTGTTAAACTTGATTATGTGGATGGAAATCTTATCCGGTTTTCAAAATCAGGTGAGTATGACGGGAATAAAAAATTGACTGATACTGTTGATTTGAAGCTGGACGGAGATACATTCACAGGTGTTAACTATTTGACACTGGAAACTTTTTCAGTACGTGATAATTCATTAATAAAAAAAGATACTGCTATATACATATTAAAGGGTGAAAAGATTTCAGGCACGAGTATTACAGGAAAATGAGGATAGAATAATGGAGCAATTGAATTTTGATACAATTATTTTAGGCGGTGGACCTGCTGGGCTTTCTGCAGCTATATATGCATCGCGCGGTGCTGTTTCCACAGCTGTTATTGATACAAATATGCTAGGAGGACAGCCTTCAAATTATCTGGAATTAGAAAATTATCCGGGGTTTCAGGTAATCGGCGGTTTTGATTTAATGGAAAAATTTGAAGAGCATGCCGATAAATTCGGGGTTCATAAGTTTCCTATGCAGGAAATTCAAAGTGTGGATTTAAAAAACAAAATTGTAACAACAAATGAATATGAATTTAAAGCAAAGACAATTATTATTGCTACCGGTGCACAGCCTATGAAACTCGGTGTGTCCGGAGAGAAAGAATTTGTCGGACGCGGGGTTAGCTACTGTGCTGTTTGTGACGGTGCATTTTATAAAAACAAGGTTGTTGCAGTTGTGGGCGGAGGTAATGCCGCAGTTGAGGAAGCAGTATATTTAACAAAATTCGCAGATAAGGTATATATAATTCACAGACGTGATGAACTCAGGGCTGATAAAATTGTTCAGGAACGTGCTTTTAAAAATGAAAAAATAGAATTTATATGGAATTCTGTAGTAAAAGAAATAAAAGGTGACAATCTTGTTAATGCTGTTGTTTTGGAAAACGTTAAAACAAAAGAAATTTCAAATTTACCTGTAAACGGAGTTTTCCCGTATATTGGCATGTCTCCGAATGCGGAGCTTTTCACAGGTCAAATTGAACAGGATTCAAGAGGATTTATTGTAACTGATGAAACAATGGCAGCATCTTTACCGGGTGTGTTTGCAGTTGGTGATGTAAGAACAACTCCTTTAAGACAGGTAATAACTGCAGCTTCTGACGGTGCTGTCGGGGCTGTTTATGCTGTTAAATATCTGGAAACTTTGAAAGAGGCTGTTTCTGCATAAAGTTATATTGTTAAATCTATAAATTTTTCTTGCTCGCCGACATTTGTTATTTTCAATTGATTTGTGTTATTAGGATTGAATTGAAAAATGTTTGCAGATGAAAAAAATGCAGGCCGTTTTTGATTCTGATAAGGTGTAATACTAAAATCAGCGCCTTTTGCAAACAGTTTGTTAAACAAATCTTTAATGGTGTCGACTATTGGGTTTGGTACGGGTGATAATTTGCCGCAGTCATCGTATCCTCTGATATTGAAAAAGACTTTTGGTCTGTAATTTTGATCAATATATTTTTCATAAGTTTGCAGTTGTTTTTCAACTGCATTCGTTTGTCCACTGATGTTTGTCGGGACATAATGTGATTGTATGCATAATTTCCTGCCGTCTTTTAGTTGCAAAACTGCGCCGACCGAGTTACAGCCGTTGAGTGCATCTGTATAGCTTGTGGTTATACCGTCTTTTGAAATTATAGCTGCCGTGCATTGGTTCATATCTGTATGAATTATACTTTTGTCACCGTTTCTTATCATTTTTGCCAACACCATTTCAGGCATGGAATTTAAGCTTTCCAGATTATGTTTTGAATATGGCGACAATTTTGGCAGTACTTTTCTTGTTAAATTTATAATACCTTCTACCATATTTGTATTAAAAATTTTCGTGCTGTTAAATTGTTAGCAAACATCTAAAATGTAAATCTTTGTAACATGATTTTATGTTTTTACTGCGTCATACTTGCGTCATTGTATAAACTTTAAAATATTAAAATAGCAGTTCTTGTTCACTAAAATAAAGCAAAAAAAAGTTGCCAGATGATGGCAACATTAAATAAACACGAGGATATTAAGAGAGAGAGTATAAAATAAACCTTTTCTTTTAATCTTTAATTCTTACACATTTAAGAATTTGATTATTTTAAATATCCGTTTTTCCCGTTTGAAATTTTAAATTTCCCTTACATTTATATAAAGTATTTTTAGACAGTAGAATTTCCTGTTTTGCTTTATTTGTTAAAATTTTGTTACATTAAATGTATTATTGTCATATATTATAAAAAATGCTATAATATTTCTTATTGAAAGGATATTTATGGCAGAGAATTATTCAAACAGTAAATTTAATATAATAGCTTTCTTGAAGAAAGCGGTTGCAGTAGGAGCTTCAGATATTCATTTGCAGGTTGATGAGCACCCTGCAATAAGAATTGACGGTAAAATTACAAAAGTTGATATGCCTGTTCTGACGGAAGATGATATTTCAATTGCGTATGATATTTTGCTTCCTACGCATTTTAAAGGAAAGGTAAACTCTGTATTTGACTTGGATTTCGCATATGAAATTCATGGTGTATCGCGTTTTAGGGTTAATCTAAGCCGCCAGCTCGGCAAAAGTGCACTTGTTATAAGAACAATTCCTTATAATATTAAAAAGGTTTCTGAATTAATGCTACCGGAATCTATTGAACAGTTCGCAACTTTAAATAACGGACTGGTCTTAATAACAGGGCCTACCGGATCCGGAAAATCTACTACTATAGCTTCTTTGATTGATTACGTAAACATAAATTATCCAAAACATATCATTACAATTGAAGACCCTGTAGAATTTATTTTTACAAATAAAAAATCTCTGGTTTCCCAAAGACAGGTTTTAATTGATACACCGTCTTTTCCGGATGGTATAAAATATGCCCTGCGTCAGGACCCTGATGTTATATTTATCGGTGAAATCAGGGATAAAGAAACAGTAACATCAGCATTGAAAGCTGCTGAAACAGGGCACCTTGTGTTTGCAACAATTCACACAAATGATGCAATTCAAACTGTTAACAGAATTGTAAATATGTTTGAACCTTCTGACAGGGAGTTTGTAAGAGCTCAGCTTGCTACTATTTTGCGTGGGACTGTTTCTCAAAAATTGATACCTATTTCAAACGGTACAGGCAGACGTCCGGCATGCGAAGTGCTTGTTGTTACACCTACGGTTAAAGATTTTATTGAAAAAGATAAGCTTGAAGAAATATACGAACTTGTTAAGAAGGGTTCTTTCAATAATATGATTACGATGAATTCTTCGTTATACAGATTGTATGAACAGGAGTTGATAACCGAAGATGTTGCAATGTCTTATTCTGATAATAAAAATGAATTGCAGCAGATGTTCAGAGGTGTATTCCACGGTACATTCGGTTATACCGGCAAATAAATAATTTTTGGATAGTTGTATGAATAATTTTGTAACGGATGCGATTAATCTTAAGGCTTATAACCTTAGTGAAGCGGATAAGATTATTGTCATGTATTCTAAAGATAAAGGGCTTATAAGAGGTGTCGCAAAAGGTGTTAAAAAGCCAAAGAGTAAGCTGGGCGCAAGAATGGATTTGCTTGTCGCCAATAAGCTTATGCTTTATAAAGGCAAAAATCTTGATAGAATTTGTCAGGCTGAGGCTCTTAATACTTTCCAAAAAACACGTCAAAATATGGATAAAATCTTTTATTCTATGTATATAAGTGAAGTTGTGAGTAATTTCGGAGTAGAGGACGATCCCTGTTCAAAGGAAATTTATGATCTGCTATATAAGGCTCTGGAAAAAATATCAAATTCTGAAGATATTATAGAATTGTTGATTGCAGTGATAAAATTTCAAATAAAAATGATGCAGATTTCTGGTTTTGGTATAGAGCTTGACACATGTTTATCATGCGGGAAACGCATTGAAAATGAGAATATGTATTTTTCTTCTGTCAACGGCGGTATAGTATGTGAACAGTGTAATGCTTCTTATAAGGCAGGTTCTTTAATGCATTACAAACTAAGAGACTTTTTGAATGCATGCTTGCAGTTTGATTTTGACTATAAATCCGAATATGACTTAAAGGCTAATGAAAAAGTTTGTTCGGTTTGTTTTGAACTTTTGAAAGAGTACATAAATCTGCATTCTTCAAAAAGATTTAATTCTTCGGCGATATTGCAGGAAATCAGATAGGAGGAGCAGTTGTTCAAGAATTTATTTGATTTATCAGTAAAACGTTCAGGTCTTGAAATATTAGGATTTTATCTTGTTTATTCAATTCTCGGAGCATTAATTGCCGGAATAATCTGTGGTTTTGTTATTGCAATTTTACATCCAGAAGCTAAAACTTTTGAAGAAGGGGCTCAATTGGCTGTTGTGTACGGCCCTGTTATGGCAATATTGTATGGTGTTATTATAGCTATTTTAATAATTGCATCAAAAAAAATATTTAATTCTTTCAAAGCAGTGCTTTTAACTATAATTGCTGTTCCGCTTTTGTATTTAGGCGGTGCATCTATTGGGATGATTCCTGTTGCTTATTTAACCTCTTTTGATAAAAATGATTGTAATGATTTAAATAAATAATTAATTAAACATTAATTTCTATGACTTTTTACAATTTAACGTTAAAATATAATTATAAGAGTTTTTGTAAAAGGAGTTGACGTGTATGCCAAATTTTGAGAAGTTTACTAATTATTCTCAGGAGCTGTTAAATTCTGCAGGAGCAATTATGCAGGAACACAGAAATTCAGAGATGCAGCCGGAGCATATAATGCTTGCCATGATTAAAGATAACGGAGCGATAAAAGATTATTTAACCGAATTAAAGCTATTGGAGCAGGGATTTATAAATAAAATTGTTTCTGTTGTAAATTCCTTTCCGACTATTTCCGGTCCGCCTTCGGGACAGGTATTTTTGTCAACGCAGACATACAGGCTGCTGGATCTTGCAGGGCAGCAGGCAGAGGAATTTAAGGATGAATTTATAAGCGCGGAATCAATTCTTCTTGCGATGACAAAACTTGATAACAGCCCTATTCAACTGTTATTGAGAAATTACAACGTGGATACAAATAAAGTTTTGAATGTAATGAAAAAAATAAGAGGTAATAAAAAAGTGGATAATAAAAATGCTGAAGAAAATATGAAAGCGCTTGAAAA
>CALURE010000068.1 GCA_944323095.1 Candidatus Gastranaerophilales bacterium | reverse complement strand
AGATTCTGAAACAAGTTCAGAATGACATATGAGCGAGTTTAGCCGGCTCAGGTTGAGCAATTACAATTGATTAGTGAACGGAGTGAAAGCCGGGAGCTTCTTTGCGGTACTTTCTTGTCGGCACAAGAAAGTACCAACATGGTATCTTTAGTAGATTGCTTTACTTCCGATAACATCACTTATGTAATAAAACTCAATAATAAATTTGCATCAAAGCTTGTTTGTGTTATAAATAAATTGGTTACACTAGTCTGATAGGCTTCGCCCTAGTTCAGGCGGCAGACATTGAGGGGAAGAACCAGGAAACAGCCCCCTATGATGAAAAAACCTCTGAATGAGACAGTATAACCCGTAGTACAACAAGTTAAAAATAAAGGAGAAAACCGATGCCAACAGCATCTATGATTGAACTTTTAGAAGCAGGTGTACATTTCGGACACCAGACACAAAGATGGAACCCTAAAATGAAACCGTATATTTACGGCGCAAGAAACGGTATTTATGTATTAGACTTACGTAAAACTACCGATTTATTGGATGAAGCTTACGCAGTTGTAAGAGAATTTGCAGCACGCGGCAAAAACATTCTATTCGTAGGAACCAAAAAACAGGCAGCAGAAGTAGTTGCAGAAGAAGCAACAAGAGCCGGTGCTTATTACATCAACAGAAGATGGCTCGGCGGAATGCTGACAAACTTTGAAACAATAAGAGGCCGTATAAATAAACTCAGAGAATTAGAAGATTTCATGAATTCAGGCCACGCTGAAAAATTACCTAAAAAAGAAATTGCAAAATTGAACAGAGAATTAGGGAAATTAAGCAAAACTCTCGGCGGTATTAAAGATATGAGAGGTTTACCTGATTTAATTTTCATCGTTGACCAGCAAAAAGAAGACATAGCTATTAAAGAAGCTAATAAATTAAATGTTCCGGTAATCTGTCTTGCTGATACAAATGCTGATCCTGATGGTATTAATTACATCATTCCGGGAAACGATGACGCTATCCGTTCAATTAAGTTAATAGCTTCAAAACTTGCAGATGCCGTGTTAGAAGGTAAACAACTTAAAGAAGCTAATGCTGCTTCTAAAAAAATTGAAGAAATCAAACCGGAAGATGCAGGTATAGCATCTGAAGAAGTTCAAGCTTCTAAAGAAGAAGAAAAAACAGAAACAGTTGCAGAATAATTACAAGAAGATCGGAGGGCAGGAAGACAGGAAGGCAAGCCGGATATAAGATATAAGCTTGACCTCCTGACATCTGTACCTCCTGACTTCCGATAAATAAGGAGATTATAATGAATATTACAGCTCAAATGGTAAAAGAACTCCGTGACAAAACAGGTGCAGGTATGATGGATGCAAAAAAAGCACTTGTTGAAACAGACGGAGATATGGAAAAAGCAATGGAAGTTCTTCGCCAGAAAGGTATCGCTTCTGCCGATAAAAAAATGGGCAGAATTGCTGCTGAAGGTCTGGTTGCATCCTCAATCCAAACTGATTGCGGTGCTATGGTAGAAGTTAATTGCGAAACAGACTTCGTTGCTAAAAATGAAGAATTCAAAGAATTGTCAAACGGGCTTGCAGAAGTTGTAGCAAAAACAAACCCCGCTGATGTTGATGCATTATTATCTTCAACCTGCCCCAAATGCGGTAAAGTTATTTCTGAAGTTATTAAAGAAAAAATTGCGTCAATCGGTGAAAAAATTACTTTCAGAAGATTTGTACGCTACGAAGGCAACACTGCTTCATACATTCATAACGGAAAAATCGGTGTATTAATCCAAACTGATAAAAAAGATGATGAATTGATGAACGACATTTGTCTGCACATCGCATCATCTGCACCTGAATTTATCAAAAGAGATGAAATTCCGCAGTCTGTTATTGACCATGAAACAGAAATCGAAATGGGTAAAGAAGACCTTCAAAAGAAACCTGAACAAATCAGAGCCAAAATTGTTGAAGGCAGAGTAAATAAACTGCTCTCAGGTAAAGTATTGCTTGAACAGCCGTTTATTAAAAATCCGGATATAACAGTAGGCCAATTAATTGAAGGCAAATTAAACATTACAGCTTTCACAAGATACATGCTTGGAGAAGGTCTTGAAAAACGTCAGGAAAACTTTGCTGATGAAGTAATGAGCCAAATTAAAGGCTAATTAATACAGAAACGTAAAAAAAGAGGACTAATATAGTCCTCTTTTTTTATAAAATTTACACATTTTTAGTTTTTTGTATCTTGACAAATTTTAAAAAATCGTAAATAATGATTTTATAATAACAATTAGGAGGTTGAAAATATGATGAATAAAGAGCTTCGAATTGCCCCCTCCCCGCAAGAATAGCTTATACCAAAGGATTTACGCTCGCTGAAGTTTTGATAACTCTTGGCATTATCGGAGTGGTTGCGGCATTGACAATGCCGAGCCTTATTCAGGCTCATAAAAGAGTTGAAGTTGCCGCAAAATTAAAACAAATTTATTCACTTATGAATCAGGCAATATTGATGAGTGAAAAAGATAACGGAAATAAGGAATATTGGGATTACAGTTCAGGCATAGAACAATTTTTCTTAACATATATTCTACCGTATATAAAATATACTAAATATGAATTATTTGAATCAGCAGGAGGAACTAATATTGCGGTTTATTTTGCAAACGGAAGTATTATGGTTGCCAAAAAAGGAGGGGGAATTGATTGCTTCTATATTCCTAACGGAAAAAATTTAAATACAGATACATTTTCAGATAAAGATGATAATGGCAATTTTACATGGACTAGAAAAGGTATGGGCAGTTTTATTTTCGCATTTGGCTTAATTTCTTTATAACCAAGGAGGTTTTGAACCATATAAGTATCGGCTTAATACGTTAAATGAAGATGAACTAAAACATGGATATTATGGGTGCTATACATCAGATAGTCCATCTTATTGTACCGCATTAATACAATATAACGGCTGGACATTCCCGAAAGATTATCCGTATAAGGTAAAATAATAACTTTTTTTAACACTAATTCTCAAGAGGGTTGAAATCCCTGTAAAATCTGTTATCATATAAGAAAATACCAATTTGAAAGGAATTATATATGGATTTTAAAATTAAAGAAATTTCTCGTTTCACAGAAAATGATACGGAAAAAACACGTATTATAATTTGCGAAAACGGTTCCGAGAAAGAAATTATTCTTCAAGGAAACGGAGAATTAAAAGAAGTTGTTGAAGTTTAAAATCTTTGTTTAATATTTTAAAGAATTTATATTACTATCTTTCATTTCAGCTTCTATCATTAATTTCCGCGGGATATTAAAATTGCTGCTGTTGTCAAATGAATTCAGCTTAATTCCAGGAAAATCCTTCATTGTCTGTGGAATAGTATCATCATAAATCACAGATTCTGTTTTATTTACTATAGCAGAAATACCATCTTCAGGAGTACCGGCATTTTGATACTTAACACCTATTGAATTATCCTGCTTTTGCTGAATATCAATAAAATCCAGTAAAATTTTTGAATTTTTTGCAATAATACCATCGTTATTCTTAGCAGCCTGCTCTATAACTTCCACAAATTTTGCAGGGAAATTACCGTTAACTTCAAAAACTTCATTATGGAAATTTTGATACTTAACAGGCATAAAAACAAATCCTGAATTTGATGCATCCATAATCTGCCCTAAAACATAATATCCTTCATGCAGCATTGTGCCGTTGCTTAACTGTACATTAGCAAGAACCTTAACAAGCAGGGTCTGCGATGGCTGCTTGATTGAAAAATCCTGTAAAATTTGTACGGGAGCAGTTTTTGCATTGGCAGGCACTGATGCCAATCCCATTAATAATGCAAATACGAATAATATTTTTTTCATTATTTCATTTCTCCAATAATTATTTTATATCAGGATAATAACATATTTTAAAAGTTCCGTCAATCACCTGTTTCATTTTCAGCTGGATTTACGAATTCTTCAGCGCTGTTATCAAGTTCTTTGTATTCATAATTCGGCAAATCTTCTTCATCAGGCTCATCTTTTACCTTAAAATTCAGATAGAATTGCTGATCTTTTTTTATAACTATTTCACCGCCTTTTTCTACATAAGAAAACGGGGAGTCTTCATACACTTCAGTTACGCTTGATTTGAAACGGTTGTCCTTTTCATTTTTTATAGCTCCTTCCACCGCGCTATACCCGAGCGACAAACCTTTTACAAAAAAATTTCCCACACCTAATGCCGCACTTTTTGCAAGCTGGCCTTTATTAAGTTTAGTCGTATATTTAGCAGGATAGTAACCGCGAATTTCCATTGTTTCGCCGTTTTCATTTGTATAACTCAACGGAACAAAAGAAAAAGTAGCATTTCGTTTCAATCTTTTAGGATCTTTTACATCAACAATTTTGCCTTCAATAACATCACCATTTTTGAAAGAAACATTTTCATCAATTGTAATATCCTCTAAAATTCTGACAGACATTGT
The DNA here is from genome assembly GCA_944323095.1 of Candidatus Gastranaerophilales bacterium. Classification (GTDB taxonomy): domain Bacteria; phylum Cyanobacteriota; class Vampirovibrionia; order Gastranaerophilales; family Gastranaerophilaceae; genus Stercorousia. Next base: position 3,559 of record CALURE010000068.1, on the reverse strand, counting down.
TCGCGGAGGATTTTCCGTTGTAAAATCATCAAGTGCCTGCACAGGTACAGACTTTGCAAGAGCAGGTGCCGACAAACAGCCGCATAGCAATAAACTTAAAAATATTTTTTTCATATAAACCAACTTTCTTTGTTATAAAAAAGATAAATTATTTTACGGTGTTTGTCAATATTGGTTTGAGATATTGACCTGTGTATGATTTTTTGCATTTTGAAACTTCCAGAGGTGTTCCTTGAGCAATTACCTGACCGCCTCCGATACCGCCTTCAGGCCCCAGATCAATAATATGATCGGCAATCTTTATGAAATCAAGATTGTGCTCAATTACAAGAACAGTATTTCCCTGATCAGCAAGCTGCTGGAGAATTTTTATAAGTTTGTCCAAATCGTACCAGTGAAGTCCTACAGACGGTTCATCCAAGAGATAGAGAGTTTTTCCCGTTGAGCGTTTATTTAATTCTGATGCAAGTTTAATTCTCTGCGCTTCACCGCCTGAAAGAGTTGTCGCACTCTGCCCGAGCTTCATATAATCCAGACCAACATCATTTAATGTTTGGAGCTTATTTTTAATTGCAGGAATACTGTCGAAAAATTCCAGTGCTTCTTTAACACTCATATCAAGAACATCAGAAATTGTCTTGCCTTTATATTTAACTTCCAGAGTTTCGCGGTTGTATCGTTTGCCTTTGCAGACATCACATTTTACATAAACATCTGACAAAAAATTCATCTCAATTTTTATAACACCGTCGCCTTTACAGGCCTCGCAGCGCCCGCCTTTTACGTTAAAGCTGAATCTTCCGGGTTTATATCCGCGTAATTTTGCTTCATTTGTTTTGGAATACAATTCCCTTATATGCGTAAATAAATCAGTGTAAGTTGCAGGATTTGACCGCGGGGTTCTTCCTATAGGGGATTGGTCTATGGCAATTATTTTATCGATGTTTTCAAACCCCGTAATTTCATCTATTCCTTGAGGTTTTGGTTTGTTTCCGCGAAGTTTATGCAAAGCATATTCATATATCAAATCCTGCATTAAAGAAGATTTTCCTGAACCTGAAACACCTGTCAGACACACAATTTTGCCGAGCGGAATATCTACATCTATATTTTTTAAGTTGTTTATATGTGCATTTTTTACATGAAGATAATGTCCGTTGCCTTCTCTGACTTTTTCAGGAATAGGAATATATTTTTCTCCGCTCAAATATTTTCCAGTAATAGAATCTTTTGCATCGATAATATCCTGAACTGAACCGCAGGCAATTACTTTACCGCCGTTTATACCGGCTTTTGGTCCTATATCAACAATATAATCCGCATTTCTTATTGTGTCTTCATCGTGTTCAACGACAATTAAAGTATTGCCGAGATTACGAAGTTTTATAAGAGTTTTAATCAATCTGTCGTTATCTCGCTGATGAAGTCCTATTGACGGTTCATCAAGGACATACAAAACACCTGACAAACCGCTTCCTATTTGTGTTGCCAGCCTTATACGCTGCGCCTCGCCGCCGGATAAAGTTCCTGCCCTTCTTGCAAGATCAAGATAACTTAAACCGACATCTTTTAAAAATCTCAGACGCGCCCTGATTTCATCTAAGATTTGTTTTGCGATATGAAGCTGAAATTCACTCAATTCAAGATACAGTTCAGATACAAATTCCAGTTCTTCATCAATCGGCATGAGTGTAAACTCATAAATGTTTTTGTCTTTAATTTTAACAGCAAGCGGAAAAGGTTTTAATCTTGCGCCATGACAGGCAGGACATGGAGTTGTTGTCATGTATTTTTCAATTTCTTCCCGCCAGTATTCGCCGTTTGATTCGTTATAGCGTTTTTCAAGAAACGGAATTACCCCGTCAAATCTACGGTACTTTGTTTCATAACGGTGTGTTCCAAAACGCATTACTGTGAATTTTACAATATCATCGCTTCCGTAAAGAATTATTTTCTGTTCTTTTTCAGACAATTCTTCAAAAGGTTTGTTCATATCAATATTGAATTGTGAACAGACTGATTTTAAAACATCATCATAATATGATGTGGAAGTCTTTGACCATGGATAAATTGCCCCGTCTTTTAAAGATTTTTTTCTATCAGGAACAATTAAATCCGGATCTATAACAAAATCAGCACCGAGTCCCGAACATCTTTCGCAGGCTCCGTATGGCGCATTGAAAGAAAAAATTCTCGGCGCAAGTTCTTCAAAGCTCAAGTTACATTTAGGGCAGGCAAGTTTTTCACTATATATTATTTCTGAATTTTCCCCTCTGCCTTTGGGAGAGGGGGTAGGGGTGAGGGTCTTATTTCCAACAACATCAACGACAGCAATTCCGTCAGCTTTTTTCAGAGCAATTTGAACACTGTCTGCAATACGGGATTGTGCGGATTCTTTTACGACAATTCTGTCGACAACTACGGAAATATCATGTTTTTTAGTTTTTGTAAGCTTAATTTCATCTTCATCAAGATTATAAATTTCACCGTCAACTTTTACACGGACAAATCCTTCTTGCCTTAACTCTTCAAATGTTGAAGAAAATTCACCCTTTTTACCTCTTGCAACAGGAGCTAAAATCTGGATTTTAGTTCCATCGCCAAGCTTTAAAATACTTGAAACAATTTCATCAATTGTCTGCGGCTTAATTTTTTCACCGCACTGCGGGCAGTAAGGTGTTCCGACACGTGCGTATAATAACCTTAAATAATCATAAATCTCTGTAACCGTACCCACAGTGGATCTAGGGTTATTGCTCGTTGATTTTTGGTCAATAGAAATAGCGGGAGAAAGACCGTCTATATAATCGACATTAGGTTTGTCCATCTGTCCCAGAAATTGTCGTGCGTAAGTTGAAAGGCTTTCAATATAACGTCTCTGGCCTTCTGCAAAAATCGTATCAAATGCCAGAGAGGATTTTCCCGACCCCGAAACACCTGTAAAAACGATTAATTCATTTTTCGGCAATTGAAGCGAAATATCCTTTAAATTATGTTCTTTTGCGCCTTTTATAATAATCGTGTCGAGCATAACATCATTATCGCATGTAAAAATTGAATATCAAATTATTTTGTCTTTGTTTTGCGTGCTGTTAAAGTAAAACTGGTTTCAATTAAGGCATCAAGCAAATCTTTCGGCGACTTGTTAACATCAACCATAATCCAGTGAGTTTTATTCATGTGCCATGCCGGTGTTATAAACTTGTATTCATCTCGCAAAATTGCAGAATCAACAGGATTACATTTCAAATTTATACATAATTTACCGTCAAGGTAAAAAACAAGTCCAAACCATTTGCCGTTGCTTTTATGGCGCAAAACCGCGTATTCTTCATAAGTTTTATCTTTAAAAGGATAAGTTTCTGCGGCATCTTCAAATTTAAGACAGCGCTTAATTAATTCATTTTTATTCATATTTCTTATGCCTCAATTTACAAAAAAAATATTTGTGTTAAGATAATTATACATGAAAATTTAATAATTAATTTGTGTCGACGTGACACTCTGCCGATGAGGAAGATTAAGTATCTTCCGAGGAGAGGGCGCGGAAGCGCTTCCG
>CALURE010000067.1 GCA_944323095.1 Candidatus Gastranaerophilales bacterium | reverse complement strand
GTGTCTCCACAGGTTTTGCAAGACCGGCTGTTACGCAGTAGTTTCTACCTTCTGCAGATGCCTGTGTTTTGAATTCACTCTCATCACATTCTGCAACCTGAATACCTAGTGCAATCATCCATGCACCGATTTCTTCATAGTTCAAAACATAATCAATATTAGAATTATTTAAAGCTTCACGTTTTTTCGCAACACAGGGGCTGAAAAATACTGTAACAGCATCAGGATTTTCTCGTTTTACAATTTCCGCAGTGTAATAAAGAGGTGTTTTTGTGTCGGAACGGAAAGGCTTCATTTCCGGAATATGTTTATCCACGAGTTCGTTATATCCCGCACAGCAGGATGTTGTCATAAATTCTTCTCCGCTTTCAAGTCTTTCAACAAATTCATGGGCTTCATTTTTAGTTGTAACATCAGCACCCTGTGCAACTTCGTAAACATCACTAAATCCGAGTTCCATAATAGCTTCTTTTAGCTGCTGCGGTTTGCACGGTAACTGCCCGAACATTGCAGGTGCAACCATTGCAATAACTTTTTTGCCGGATTTTATATTTTTTAAAACATCAATAATCTGGCTTTTTTCATGAACAGCGCCGAAAGGACAGGCTGATGCACATTTCCCGCATGAAATACATTTGTCAAAATCTATTCTTGCATGTCCGTTTTCATCTTTTGCTATAGCGCCGACCGGACAGGCGCTTTCACACGGAACAATAATTTTTTGGATTGCCTGATAAGGGCAAACCTGTATGCACATACCGCAATTTTTACATTTTTCGGGATCAATAACGGATTTACCGTTCTGGATTGATATTGCCCCGAATTTACAGGTGTTAACGCAGGGTCTTGCAACACAGCCCTGACATAAATCTGTTACGTAAATCCTTGAAGGTACGCACCCCTTGCAGGCAGTTGTTAAAACTGTTAAAGGATTGTTTTCAGGCACTTCACGCTGTTCAGCTTTTTGGGCTAAATCTGAAAGCAATACACTGTCATCAGTTTCTTCAATTGAAAATCCCAATCCCGCTATTGCTCTGTCACGTAAAATTGCGCGTTCTTTAAAAATACAGCATCTGTAATACGGCACATCGCTGTTTTTGGGCCGCATTGCATAAGGAATTAACCTTGTATTTTCTTCAAAATTATCACTCAAATATGCTTTTATTAATCTAACAAGAATTTCCCTTTTCAGATGAGATGTCTGTTTAGGTGTATTACTGTTCATCGCCATAGATTTAATACCTCTTTACTATTCCTATATATTATTATTATGGCATGAACATAAAATTTTTCAAAAAAAATGACTAAATTAATATTTAGTCATTTTTTATTTATTTATTCTGCTTTATCACATGGATGATCTACAAGAAATCCAAATTCATCTCTCTTTAATCCGTCGGCAAGACTTTGCAGGTGCTCACTGTAGGTTTTATCTAAAAGCGGAGCTTCAAATTCATGTCCAAATGCCATATTGTCTGTAATCAAAGGTCTTTCATAAGATCTGTCATAATAGATATGTGTTTTCAAATTTCCATTTCCTTTTACTTTTTCATTTTTGAAATATTTGTCAGCTAATTTGTCAAGTAGGTTGTCAAGTTGTTTCTGGTCTTTTAAGATTTTTTTCCAATCATCAGAGTTCTCTTTTGACGAATGGTCCACAATTGCCGAAAACCATTCAGCAGCCAGCTTGGCTTTATCTTTTCCGCTGATTTTACTGTTCTTTGCAAGATATGTTGAAATTGATTTTTCAGCGTTTGTAGAATTAATGAAATTTTTGATGGTTTTTCCGCCTTTATCTTTCACAAATTCATTCCAGACAGAGGCGCTGATTTTTCCGTCAACCTTGCCGTCTTTTGCATCCAGTGCTTGGACAAGGATGTCTTGCGAAACTTTACCTGCATTTAAATTAACTTCTGTCATTTTTTTAATTCTCCTTTCTTGTTATAAAAGTTATCCTCGTTATACATCTATAAAAACTTCTGGTTTAATTAAATTGCATAATTTTTAGATATTATATATAGAATTTCTGTAAAATATAGATATAGATTGCCGTTTCAGGTTTACAAAAGTTAATATAATATGATATAGAGTATCTAATTCAATAAAAAATTTGATGTAGAAGGTTGCTATGAATTTTAAAAAATCTTTCGGGGAAAAAATTAAAAGAACAAGGAAAAAACGCGGCTTGACTCAGGAGCAGCTTGCAGAGCTGATTGATATTTCCCCGAGAAATTTAAGCAAAATTGAAGTCGGGGATTGCTTTGTAAAGGCAGAAACACTTGAAAAAATATTAAATGCGTTAAATGTTTCAACAGAAGAATTATTTGCAAATGATCACATTAAAGAGCCTGAAGAATTATTAAATCTTATTTATAGTATTTTAGATGATATAAAAAATGACAACAAAAAGCTTGAAAAAATTTACAAGATAACTAAATTTTTAGCCTATGAAGACTAAAAACCATTTTATTATTGAGAAAACACGGGAGGTTAATCCGGTGTTCAGGATGAAATAATAAAATGGTTTTTGAAATATTAGTTTAAAGAAAATTATTTTAGTTTTTCGTCAATTGCTTTCAAAACTTTTTCAACAGTCGCTTCTTTGATTACGTCGTCATCAACTTTTACGTAAGGAGCTTTTGAAAATTCCCAGTCAATTGAACACAAACCAAGACAGGGAACTCCTGAAACTTCTACTTTATCACCGTATTTTTTCGGCACCATTTCAATTAATTCCTGCAAATTTGATGACCCCATTACAAAACATGTTGTTCCTAAACATACTTTAACACTTACTTTTTCACTCATTTTTTTATCCTTTCCGTCAAGCTTTATCAGACTTTTTATACTCGAACTTTTTATATTATTGTCAGAGGCTTCGCCTCCTTTTTTTACCCTTTCTGTCAATGTTCATCTGACTTTTTATATTATTGTCAGAGGCTTCGCCTCCTTTTTTACCCTTTCTGTCAATGTTCATCTGACTTTTTATATTGTTGTCAGAGGCTTCGCCTCCTTTTTTTACCCTTTCCGTCAATGTTCATCTGACTTGTTATATTTGTCGGAGGCTTCGCCTCCTTTTTTATCTTTTCCCTACATGTATTGAATATTAACTTTTTTGAAATATTTATCTTCAAGCACATGCGCCATTTTTTTGATTATATTTTTTCTGATTTCGATTTCTATTGGAAGTGCAGGATCGTAATGCGCCTGATTTAGTTTTGCACCCACCATAAATGTAATGCAATCACTGTCTAATAAAAATTTTACCAGCTTTCCTGCCGCGTTGTCAATATCAGGAGTATTTGCTTCAAGATACTCAAGTGTTTTAGTCAACGTTAAAATTCCTTCCGTTACAAGATCAACTCCTTCCATATAAGAACACGAGGGAAGTTTACCTATACTTATTGTTGTATCCATTGTAATCGGGCGGTTTAATTCTCTTGATATTAAGTTGGCTGTTGTGCCGCCTGCTATTGCTTTTTTACCTTTAAAGTTAGCAAAAATTTTTGCATATTCCGAATCTTTTTCCTGATGATAAGGCGGGCCTGTAAATATCAAAGCTTCACGCGGTTCTCTAAAATATAAAACGCATGCAGATATATCATCTTTTGATAGTCTGTCTGTTTCAATATTTCTTGCCTGATTTACTATATATTGCGAAAGTTCCGTGCTTGATATATCAGGATGTTCCTGCAATTTGTCATTAAGCAGGGTAATTAAACCTTCCCGTCTTAAGCCCAGTTTCAAACGTCCGCCGCCGAGACCTGCCTGTGTAACCCCGTCTGAACAAAATACCAGTCTGTCTCCAAGCTGCAATTTAATTTTATAAACTTTAAGACATCTGTTTTTGAAGGTTTTAGAGGGTATTGATTTAAATTCCGGTTTCATTACATCATTTCCTCTAATCCATATAAATTCAGGGTTGCCTTCTTCTACTATTTTTGCATCACCGTCATCATTTACTTCAATTGCTGAAAATGTTGAATAACTGATTTTTCTAACCTGACAGACCGGAAGTGAATTCATTATAATTTCTGCAGCTTTGCTTATTGGAATTTGATCTCCTTCAATAAATTTTAAGAGCATTGTTGCGGTCATACAAGAAAGAATATTTGCTTTTATCCCGCTGCCAAGACCGTCGGATAATACGGCAATCAATTTTGCTTCATCAGGGTATCTTTTGGAAATAAAGTAATCCCCGTAAGCATTCTGATTATATTTTTTCATTTGACTGCAATCAATGTCGATAAACATTTTATAACAGTGAAAGGTGAAACGTGAAGAGTAGAAAACAAATGTTCTCTTCACATTTCACGCTTCACTCTTCACTCCTTTCGTCATAATCTTCCGCGATTGAGCTTAAAAGTGTTTCGGTTTCGACCATATGTTCGCCTAAAAGGCAGGCGATTTCCTGAACAATTGAGATATTTTTCGAGATAACTTCATGCGCTTTTTGTGAGATTTTTTCTCTGTTTGTTTCAGCGGAGGTTACATCGGTAATGACCGCACCGACAATTTCATTTTCTTCAATTGTAAATGCTGATATATCATAAAGACGATTTTTCACATGGTAATGTTCTTTATGAAGATCTTTACCTGTTTTAAGAATTGTTTTAAAGATATCCGCAAAGTCTACAATTCGATCTATAGATGCACCTGCAAGACCATCGGGACGTGTTTTAAACACCTCATACATATCACCCGTAAACATTTTCATAAAGCTGTCATTTGCTTCAAGAATATTCAAATTATTATCAACCATAACAACAGCGGCAGGCATGCATCTTATCATTGCGGCAGCTTTTCGCATCGCAATTTTACGCATATAAGACACGCACATAGAAGTTTCAGCATCACCGTCTAAAAGTGCTTTTGCAAGATCACGGCATGTAGCATATCCGCATCCGCCGCAGTTAAGCTCATCATCTACCGTATGTTTACCGATTCTTTTTAAAGTTTTTAGAATATCTTCAAGCGGATACTCACTTGTTACAACCTTGCAGGGTTTAATTTTATAATCAACAACGGTAGATGCTTTTTTCGGAATGTAATCTCTGTTTTTTACACCTGTTAAAACATCTGAAACTACACTAAGGCTTGCTTTATCTGTTGATATACAGGGGCCTCCTATACATCCGCCTTCACAGGCAAGAGCTTCCACAAAAATTGTTTTGTTAATTTTATCCAAATTCAGGTTATTAAGAGCCTTTTCAAAAGTATGAAGCCCGCATACATCAATTAGCTGTATTTCGTTTTTTACACCTATTCTTTTGATAGTTTCATTCATACCCCCGTCAATCGGGTAAAGCGAACCTTCATATGCAGAATAAGGTACAAACTGGTTTTTAGGATTTGTTTCTACATCAGCAAAATCAAAGCCTTCATCGTAAATCCATAATTTTAATTCTTCAAAAGTCAAAGCAATGTCTATCAAATCTGTATAGGAAACTTCATTTTTTTTGCCTATACAGGGACCTATAAATACAATCGAGATATCATCACCATATTTATCTTTTAATAATCTTGCATGCGTCATGGCAGGAGAGCCAATAGGTGTAATGCAGTTTAAAAACTCAGGTCTGTAATGTTTTATATAATCAACAATAACCGGACAGGCGCTTGAGATAAAAAGACCTTTTTCAGAGCTGTTAAGAATTTCTGCAGTTTTAATGGAAACTTCCTGCGCACCGAGAGCTGTTTCCGAAACTTCATAAAATCCTAGTTTTTTTAACAGAGTAATCATTTTTCTCGGGGAATGCTCAAAAACTCCGCTCCATGAAGGAGCAAGAGAAACATACACTTTTTTGCCTGCAAGAATAAGATTTTTAACTTTGGCAATATCATTTCTGACTCTTTTTGCATTAGAGGGACAGGTTTTTACACAATTACCGCAGGCAATGCATTTCTGTGGAATTACTGACGCATGTCCGTTTTCAATTTTAATTGCCTTAACCGGACATTCTCTGATACATTTATAACAGTCATGACATTCATTTATTAATGTATAGACCGGATACTGTTTATCCATTTTCTTACTCCGTAATTAAGATGCGATATGCATTTATTTTATCAATTTAGTTAAAATTTCTTCCAGCTTTTTTTCATCAACGCTGTTGTATTCAACCCCGTTAATTGTAACATTAGGCCCCATAGCACATTTATTTTCGCAGCGGGCACCTGCAAGATCAATATCAGTTTCCAGATCATGTGCTTTTGCAAAAGCCTCAATAAAAGCTAAGTTTTGTTGATTCCCGCGCGCAAAGCAGGAGCTTCCCATACAAACTGTTATTTTTATCTTTGACATTATTTAACTTCCTCGTATAATTTAATATTTTACTGTATTAATGCCTATAAATCAAGTATTTTTGAATAGATTGTATTAATATTTTTCAAAAATTCTTCTTTGTTAAAAATTTCGTCGATTTCCAGAGGTGTGAGTAATTTTGTTACATCGTTGTCATTTAAAAGATTAACTCTGAAATCACCGTCATTTTCAAATGCATCTATTGCATTACGCTGTACAAGCCTGTATGCATCTTCTCTTGACAGCCCTTTTTCAATTAGTTTTAACAAAACTTTTTGTGAAAAAACTATACCGCCGAACTTATCAGTATTTTTGAGCATATTTTTTTCATGCACTACAAGGTTCTGTACAATTCCGTTAAACCGGTTGAGCATAAAATCGACTAAAGTTAAACTGTCCGGAAAAATTATACGTTCTGCTGAACTGTGCGAAATATCACGTTCATGCCAGAGCGGAATATTTTCTAGTGCGGCGATTGAATTTGCTTTGACAACACGCGCAAGCCCGCATAAATTTTCCGATAAAACAGGATTTTTCTTATGAGGCATGGCAGAGGAACCTTTTTGATGTTTCCCGAAGCCTTCTTCAACTTCAAGAACTTCTGTTCTTTGCAGATGTCTTATTTCTGTTGCGAATTGTTCAATTACACATGCAATTAAAGCCAATGACTGCATAAAATATGCGTGGTAATCTCTTGCAATTATTTGAGTGGAAATTCTTGCAGGTCTTAATCCTAAATTTTTACACGTAATTTCTTCAACTTCCGGCGGAATATTGCTGTATGTTCCGACAGGACCTGATATTTGTCCTACTTTAATTTCATCAAGCGCATGAATAAAATTCGCTCTCTGACGTTCTAAAATATCAATCCAGCTGCAAATTTTTACCCCGAATGTCATAACTTCTGCATGTACACCGTGTGAGCGCCCGATACAAATTGTATTTTTATGATTATTTGCCAGCACTTTCATAGAATGAATTGTTTCATCAAGATCTTTAATGATAATTTTTCCGCTGTCCTGAATTTGCAGAGCAAAGGCAGTATCAATAACATCAGAACTTGTCATTCCGACATGCATGTATTTTGCAAGGTCGCCAAGACTTTCATTTACACATGTTAAAAATGCGATTACATCATGTTTAACTTCTGCTTCTATTTCATCAATTCTTTTAATATCAAATTTTGCTTTTTTCTTTAATTCTTCAATGTCGTTTTTAGGGAAAGTGCCGAGTTCAGCATAAGCTTCTGCAGCAGCAATCTCGACATTGAGATAATACTGAAATTTAGATTCTAAATCCCAGATTTTTGTCATTTCTTCACGTGAATATCTTTCTATCATAAGTTTATTTTAGCACAAATAACATAATAAATATTATAGGAATAATCCTTCTCCACGGGCGAGGGATAAAGGGAGAGTTTTTTGTTATGCGGGAACTATGCGTCCCCGCACCCCGCACTTAATTTCTTTCTTTTTGAGCGACGCAAAAAGAAAGAAATTAAGAAAAGAAAGAAAAACGCGCTGACCGTTTAATTACTGCTAAACTCAACCTGAACGAGTGAACTCGCTATACATTTGTCATCCTGAACTCGTTTCAGGATCTGATTTTACCGCTCAAACAGCACTCGTTTTGTTATTGTTTCGTTAAGCAGTAATTATTGAAGCCCCTCTCTCTTACTCTCTCACCAATGGTGAGAGAGGATAATTTTTTCGTACACTTTAACGCACCGTATTCTCTTCCTATAATATTTATTATGTTACAGAATATCGAGCGGATCGACATCTACGACCATTTTTATATCTTTTGGCAGGGTAATTTTATTTAAAAAACTTGAAATAAATTTGTGTCCTTTTTCATCAAGCT
>CALURE010000066.1 GCA_944323095.1 Candidatus Gastranaerophilales bacterium | reverse complement strand
TTTGAAACTTGTAATCATACTGTTTTAATAATTCTTCAAAATCTAATTCCTGAGATGCCATTTTTACTCCAATTGTCTTTTGACACTATAATATATACTATTTGTGACCATTGTAACAAATGATTAAAAATTTGTAAAGATTTTTGTAAATTCTCTTAACATTTAAACAGCATAATAGTGCGAAGCGCAAGCACTTCACACTCAGAATATATTGATTTATCTAAGCTTTTAACGATTCTATCAAATCAGAAATCGTTTTTTCCTGAATTTCTATTTCAGTAATTCTTGATTTTGTCTGTTCAATAAGCTCTTTAGGGGCATTAGCTACAAATTTTGGATTATTAATTCTGCCGAGCATTGATTTCTTTTCTGCTGTAAGCTTATCCAGTTTCTTTTGCTGACGGGCTATTTCTGCGTCAAGATCTATCAAATCCGCAAGAGGCAGAATTATTTTGGAAGCCGAGACAACTGCTGTTGCGCTTTTCGGAGGAACAGGCGCATTCATATCAGCATAAGAAATATTTTCAACCCTTGCAAGACGCTGAATATATGCTTCGATTGCCTCAAATACAGATTTTTCTGATTTTTCAGCTCTGATTTCAATATCACATTTAACCGATGGCGAAATATTGAAACTCTGGCGGACATTACGTAATGATGTAATTGTTTCAAAAACAAGCTCCATTTCCCCTGCTTCTTGCGGGAATTCCAAATCTTCTTTATATTTCGGGAATTCTGCAACAATAAGCGCTTTTGTTTCTGTTTGCTTCGGAATTAACTGCCATACGCGCTCTGTAATATGCGGCATTATAGGATGAAGCATTCTTAATGACACGTCAAGAACATACCTTAAGACACGTTGGGTATTTGTTTTTAAATTACTATCCTGTAATTGAATTTTAGCGATTTCAACATACCAGTCGCAGTATGAATTCCAGAAGAAATCGTAAAGAATATGAGCAACTTCACCTATTCTGAAACTTTCTATATTTTCGTTTACTTCCTTTGCGACTTTATTAAGTTTGTCTAAAATCCATTTATCGGCGATAGTCAGGTTGTCAAAATCAATATCTTTATTATCGACTCCGTCAAGGTTCATAAGCACAAATCTTGAAGCATTCCAGATTTTATTTGCGAAATTTCTTCCGTATTCAAATCTTTCCTCGCTCATTTTAATATCCTGCCCGCCGTAAGTGCATAAAGATGTCATTGTGAATCTCAAAGCATCACAGCCGTATTTGTCTATAATTTTAACAGGATCAATTGTGTTGCCTTTAGATTTAGACATTTTCTGGCCTTTTTCATCACGGATAAGCCCGTGAATATAAACGGTAGAAAACGGAGCTTTACCTGTAAATTCAAGACCCATTGTAATCATTCTTGCAACCCAGAAGAAAATAATATCAAAACCTGTTACAAGAGTTGTAGTCGGGTAGAATTTTTTGAAATCTTCACTTTCCGTATCAGGCCAACCCATGGTCGAGAAAGGCCACAAACCTGATGAAAACCAGGTATCAAGCACATCCGGATCTTGAGTATAATTTTCAGGATCAGGATTTTCTCTTGCTACGATCATTTCGCCTGTTTCATTGTGATAATATGCAGGAATTTGATGCCCCCACCACAATTGCCTTGAAATACACCAGTCGCGGATATTTTCCATCCAGCCAAGATAATTTTTCTCCCAACGGTCAGGAACAAATTTTATTCTACCGTCTTGAACTGCTGCAATAGCTTCTTTTGCAAGCGGAGCCATTTTTACAAACCACTGTTCAGACAAAAGCGGTTCAATTGTAGTTCCACAGCGCTGGCATTTGCCTACATTGTGTTCATGGTCGCGTGTTCTCAACAAGAAATTTTTATATGAAAGCATGCCGACAATTTTTTCCCTTGCTTCATATCTGTCAAGTCCGTGAAGTTCTTGCGGGACTTCTCCACATGCCTTCATTGTACCATCATTATTAATAACCCAGATAGGCTTCAACCCGTGACGTTTACCCACTTCAAAGTCATTCGGGTCGTGTGCCGGTGTAATTTTAACAGCGCCTGTTCCAAAATTCTTATCAACATATTCATCAGCAATAATCGGAATTTCTCTGCCCGAAAGCGGTATAATGACTGTTTTGCCGACTAATTCGGAATATTTATGATCTGACGGGTGAACAGCAATTGCAACATCACCGAAAATTGTTTCAGGCCTTGTTGTTGCAACGATTATTGCACCTGATTCACCTTTAACGGGATAAGAAATTTCCCACATGTGCCCCTGTTCCGTTGCGTATTCGGTTTCAACATCAGAAATTGCACTGTTGCAGCGCGGACACCAGTTAACTATATATTTACCTTTATAAATTAACCCTTTTTCATAAAGTCTTACAAAAACTTCTTTTACAGCGCGTGAACAACCTTCATCAAAAGTAAAACGTTCTCTTGAGCGGTCAAATGATGCCCCGAGACGTTTACACTGATCTAAAATTGCAGATTTATGTTCATTTGCCCATTTCCATGTCTCCTCAAGGAATTTTTCACGACCCAAATCATAACGTGACAGCCCTTTTTCACGTAACATTTTTTCAACTACATTCTGAGTCGCAATCCCTGCATGATCTGTTCCGGGGAGCCAGAGAGTCTCATATCCGGCCATCCTGTGATAACGGGTCAAAATGTCCTGCAAAGTCTCATCAAGCGCATGTCCCATATGAAGGACACCTGTTACGTTCGGCGGAGGTATAACTATTGAATACGGGGGCTTTTTGCTTTTTGCATCAGCCTTAAAATATTCTCCTTCCTCCCAGAACTTATAAATTTTTTCTTCTGTTTCTTTTGGATCGTAAACTGTGGGTAAATCGTCAATCTTGGTTGCTGTCATATAATAATCCTTCTTATTTTCATCTGATAAAAAAATATCACAAAAATAAGAAAAAATAAATTTATTCGCTTAACATTTGTTTTATAGTTTTACCGCCCTTTTCTAACGGATAAGCCAGATAACACGGGATCAAATTTAAAGATTTTCCAGAATCTGAAGATACAGAAACTGCAAACAAATCGTGTCCCCATTTATTAGGTCCTCTTTTTCCGTTTACATCTATCGCAAATATTCTCATTCCGCTCCATCCGCTCATTAGTAAAATTATCCCGTCAGAAAGTACATAAGCTTTTCTATCTTTTGCAATAGCATCTTTTCTCCACCATGCCATACCTGCTGTAGCCTTATTAATATCAACATCCGAAAGTGAGTCATCCTGTGCTTTTTTTATAGTATCAATACCGTTATATTCCGGAATACAACCTTGTTCCAATGCATTATTCTCGCATATTTTTATTATTTTGACAGTTTTTTCAAATTCGCTTTGAAAAATTCCGCAGTCTGTAGATCTTCCATAGGTATCCTGGCCCTTATTTTCCCATTTTTTACAGTTTCCATCCTCTCCATATTCAAGACAAGCATTAGAGCCTCTGGATTCAGGCCAAACATAACATTCTAACGGATAGCCATTGTTAACCTCAACCTGTTTTATTGCCTGTGAAACGAGTGAATAAGCATGTTTGAACTGATTTTTTAACACCATTTCCTGATATTTAGCAACCAGAGCAGGCATAGTCAAAGCTGCAACAACTCCGATAATTCCAAGGGTGATTAACACCTCAGCCAGAGTAAACGCGGCTCGACGGACATTGTCAGTGGTGTCTACGTGCGTAGCACCCTCTGCTAAGGTGAATACAGCTAGTTTTTTTATTGAAGGGTGAAGGGGGAAGCGCTTTTCCCTCGCCCCTTGCGGGAGAGGCTGCGTAGCCGCTGCATCCGAGACATAGGGTTTGTATGTATTTCCTAAGTCATTGCGAGCGGATGCGAAGCAATCCAGCTTATTTTTATTTTCAATCGGCTGGATTCTTTCGCCTAACGGCTCAGAATGACAGATTACTCCCTCTCCTATGGGAGAGGGCTGGGGAGAGGGCTGTTTAGAAGATAGGAGGGTAGGAGGATTAGAGGATAAGCTTTTTAACGTAAATAACTTACCCTCATACCTTCTTATCTTCTTACCCTCTAAATTCGCTTTACATCCGGACTTCTTGAACTCTTGACCTCTGACTAGCTCAGAAGCGCCCCCCCCCCGAAGTTTACAATTCTTAATATTCTTTTCATAACTCAACTCCTTATTTATTATTATTTATTTTAACATATTAATCATTAATTTTCAATACCAAAATAACAGGCAGATTATGCCTGTTATTTTGGTAGTAGTATTATAATAACTGTCTATGCTTTAGGAATAGAATTTGCAATAATTTCCATTTCCTCTAATGAAGCATAAACTGAATGGCATCCGCAGTCTACATAGATAATTTGTCCTGTTGTACCTGTTGAAAGATCTGATGCCAAGAACAAACCTGCTTTACCAACATCTTCAAGCGCAACATTTCTGTTAAGCGGAGATTTTGCAACAGCAGCTTTGAGCATTTTATCAAAGCCTGAAATACCTTTAGCTGCAAGAGTTTTAACAGCTCCTGCAGAAATACAGTTAACTCTGACTCCTTTTTTACCTAAATCGGCAGCTAAATATCTCATTGAAGATTCAAGAGCAGCTTTTGCAACACCCATTACGTTGTAATTTGCAACAACATATTCAGAGCCGAGATATGTAAGAGCAAATACTGATGCACCTTCATTCAAAATAGGTTCAGCATATCTGCAAAGTGTAATAAGAGAATATGAACTTACACCAAGAGCTAAATCCCAGCCTGCTTTTGTTGTATCAATAAATCTGCCCTGCAAATCTTCTTTAGCCGCAAATGCTACAGCATGTACAACAAAGTCTAATTTTCCGTAAACTCTTTCACATTCTTTAAATACAGCTGCAACTTCATCTTCTTTTGTAACATCACAGCTCATAATAATTTTAGCACCCATTTCTTCTGCAAGCGGTCTTACGCGTTTTTCCATAGCCTCACCTGCGTATGTAAACGCAATATCAGCCCCGGCCTCATAAAGCTGTCTTGCAATAGCATAAGCAATCCCATGAGTATTAGATACTCCGAAAATTACACCTTTTTTGCCTTCCATTAGTTTCATAATCTATATCTCCTTCTTTAAAAAATTTAAACTAAAATACCTGAATATTTTATCATGAACAGAAATTTTAGGCAAATAATAACAGGATTACACGACAGGTAACATTCTGAACTTGTTTCAAAATCTCTATTGGCTCCAGAAACAAGTTCGGGATAACGTGAATTAAATACAAAATAATAAATATTAACAAATGTAACAACATGCAAACATGCTGAAATCACAGGCTTTTTAAAAACTTTATATATTTAAGAGAGATAAAAACACAGGAGAGCTATGGGCATTTCAAATATTAACAGCCAGAATTCAATAGCACAGCTTGCATTAAAACAGCAGGCCGCTAAGACTGCTTCCGCTCAAAAACCTGCATATATGCAAATGACAGGCTCAATTTTTAATGCTCCCGGTGTTAAAAACCAAACATCTGCAAGTAATTTAAATGATTTAAATACAGCAAGAAGCCTTAATGATTTAAATAACAAAACTTCTGCTGCACCGCAAACCAAAAAGTCAACTACACCAAGTACACCTGACGATATCGCAAATATAGATAACGCAGCAGACGGACAGGCTGCAGCAAACAGTGCAAGCGCTCAGGGCGATAATGTAGAAAGACAGACCGCAGAAACAGAAGCTAATACCAGACAGGTACAAGGTTTTGACAGAAACGCACAAAATCTTTCAAAATCAATTGCAAAAGATGATAAAAAATTTGCAAAACAGATGGAAAAACAACAAGCTGAATTTAAAAAAGATACAAAAGAGCTTGAAAAATTAACAAAAGAAACAGAAGAAATTCAAACAGAAATTGAAGATGCTCAAAAAGAATTAGATACACTGCTCGGTTCTGCATCTTTTTCTATTAATAAAAACAGTACAGGCGGTACTGCTGCAAATCCTAATCAGGAAAGAATAAATGAACTTTCAAATATCATAGGTTCTAAAATTACCCTTGTTCAATCCAACGGGCAACAAATCCATACATTACAAAGAAGTTCTCAACGAACCATAAAACAAATGAATAAAACAAATGTAAATTATGTAAAAACGCAGCAGGTTAATCAAAAAAATCTTGAAGAAAACCAATCAACCACACAAAAAGTTATAAATGTTGCAACTAAAATTGAACAGGTGGCACAACTTGTAACTCAAGTCGGGACAGCAGTAAACACTGCCGGGAAGGTGCTTGTCGCACTTGGTTCATCAACCAGCTGGCTTGCCGGAGCAGGTTCTGCTCTCATTGCAGTCGGTCAGGTTATGCAAAAAGTCGGAACAGTTGTTGAAATGGTAGGAAACTACGGTCAAACTGCAGCTAATATTACAAAAACAGCAGCCTATGCAGCTGACGGGAACTTGGCAGGAGCACTGACAAGTGCTGCAAGTGCAATTCAAACAGGCTCTGCAGCAGTCAAAACAACTAAAGGACTTGATAAATCATTTAAACAAATTAACCAGCAAGCAGAACAGGCTACACAAAAATTAGCATCAAATGCCGCCGCCAGAGATGCCGTTAAAGGAATGACAGACGAACAATTAGGCGGTATGAGTAAAAAAGAAATGCGGAAATCAATAAGCGGTCAGCTTCAAAGCCAAATGGCCGAAGGTAATCTTGATGCAAACAGCGTATTATCAGACCTTAAAAACGGGCAGCTGAGTGAAGGCAATTTTAACGCAGTAAATAATGCCGCAAATCAGGCATCAACATCATTTGCTTCTGCCGTTGAAGGCGCAGGCGGAACAATAAAAGACGGAGCTGTAAGCGGGCTCAGCAGAAAAGCCAGAAAAGATGCCGGAAAAAAAGCTGTTTCAAAATTTACTAATACTGCAACAGACACAGTAAAATCAAGTCAAAAATTTGACTGGTCTAAATTATCAAACGGTTTAATGGCCACTGCTGCCAAACTTAATTCTATGAACTCAGCTAATCAAACAGCAGCACCGCAAACTACAGAAACTTATGTTCCGCAATGGGATCTGAGTCAGGATGCAAGATTCCAGAGTATTAAGAATGCAAGATTAAGAAGAACAGGCGCTATGGCATAAAAAGACCGATTAACGAAAAGTTAACCGGTCTTTTTTATATTTAATAATAATCTATTCTATATAAGATATGCTGTTCATATCATTTCTTGCAGCTGTTTGTTCTTCAAGCATAATATTCATATACAAAATCTTGTTTGCTGTCGCCTGATCAAGATTCATGAATTCAGCCCCTGCCCGGCTATCAGATGCAGATACAATCTTAACATCAGCCGCAATATGCAGATCTCCGTATGTAATTTGTACAGGAACAACATCTCCTACTTTTAAATCATTATGATGTGTTACAGCTATTCCGCCTCTTGAAATATCAAGCAGTGAATCAATCTGAGCATTTTCTGCCAACTCAACAGGATTTCTGTTATCACGGGTATCAAATCTCATATACTGGCGCTTATCTATTGAATTAACATTATAATCAACAACACGCTGTTTATAAGTATATTTGCCGTAATAATCCTCTGACAGATTTATATTTTGATCGTCATCATCATCCGAATCACTATCAGAATCCATATCGATATCAGTATCAGCATCGGTATCATTGTCATTATCGGAATCGCTGTCTGAATCTATATCATCATCGCTGTCAGAGTCACTGTCGTTATCGATGTCGGAATCTGAATCTGAGTCACTATCATCGTCATTGTCTGAATCACTATCTGAATCACCGTCATTGTCACTGTCCGAATCATCATCGTTATCCGAGTCATTATCATCATCACTGTCAGAATCTATGTCATTATCAGAATCACTATCCGAATCGTCATCATTGTCACTGTCTGAGTCATCATCGTTATCAGTATCATTATCAGCATCTGTATCGGAATCACTATCGTTATCGGAGTCACTATCATTATCTAAATCAGTGTCACTATCGGCATCAGTATCGTTATCAGTATCAGAATCAAGATCATCATCACTGTCATTATCATTGTCAGAATCCGAGTCTGTATCTGTATCGTTGTCTAAGTCAGTATCTGAATCACTGTCGTTGTCATTATCTGAATCATTGTCTGTATCATTATCGGCATCCGTATCATTGTCAGAGTCACTGTCATTATCCGTATCATTATCACTATC
>CALURE010000065.1 GCA_944323095.1 Candidatus Gastranaerophilales bacterium | reverse complement strand
TTAATTCATTATCAGTCAATCTTGCTGTTATGCTTAATAATCTTGCCTGACCGGCCGACATTCCCATGATAAATTTCCTTTCGATTTACTTAATTATTTAATCGGTTAAATACTTATAAAACTTTAATTAATGATTATAAAAATTTCCTTTTTAACACTCCTCTCATATGCGTTTTAGACTATTTTTAAGCAATATTTACATTTCTTAATATTCAATATATTTTATGAAAATGCTTTAAATGATCTTTCAACATTCTTGTCTATTGTACTCTTTAATGATTCATATTCTGTCTGCAGCGCACTATGCTCAGTATCAAGTTTTTTCAAATCCTGATCATATTTTTTATCTTTATTTTCAATTTCCTGCATTTCATTTTTGTATTTAGCTTCTGCAAGTGCAATTGCTGACTCATTTTCCTGCGATACAAAGTCCGGTGCATTTGTGTAGCTTACAGACTTCCAGTCATAAGTTCCGATTTCTGGATACTGCAAAGAACCTGTTTCTGAAAATACAGACTGTTCAAGTGTCAAAATTCCATGTTCAAGAGCAAATTGAAGCCATTCTGAATTATTAATCAGATTTAAGTCTATTTCCTTATAATTTTGCTTTTCACCTGACCCCATTCTGAACCAGAGATTTTTATACCACTGATATTTTAAATCATTTTTGTCAAGTGCCTCTAGCGGAATATTATTTAATTTATCAAGTTCGGTTTTAAAATTTTCACGTTTATTTTCAATATTTTCAGCCCATAAAACAAGCTCGCTGTCTAATTGACTTTGGAGATTTAAAATTTGTGAATTATAAGAGGCAACAGCATTTGCAAATGCTGCGGTATCATCAACCCACTGATATTGTACTGCATTTTTAATTCTATCTAATAAATCAACAGTTTCTGCCATCAATCTAGCATCGTTACCTGTATCAGATGCACTACAAACTTTATATTCTACTGCCTGTTCTGCGACTGCAGCATCGTAATCATTTTTTGCGTTAATATAATTTCCTGATTCATAATTTTCTCTATTTGTTTTAGCTGTATTATAAGCAGTTTCGGCATTAGTTTTTACAGTTTTGGCAGCAAGCATATCCGTTTTGCATTGTTCTTCCATAGAAGTTCCGATGGATGCTTCATAAAGAGCCTTTTTATCATTATAATCCGCTGTAGCTGCATCTTTATCGGCTTGTGCCTGTGCTTCGATTTCTTTAAATTGATTAAGCAGTGTTTCTGCGGCATTAAAAATCGCCAGTTTATTTTCAACTTCAGTATTATCAGCCTGTTTATCAGCATCTGTTTTTGCGAAATTTACCGTTGTACCGGTAATTCCCATTGCTGATTTATTAGAAGCGTATCCATACATAACAACTGACTTATAATAAGTATCAATAATTGATTGCTGTATTTCACTCAATGCACTATTACTTTTAAAAATATTTCTCAAAGCTTGTGCCTGCTGCTCCTGCTCAAACTCCCAATTACCATCTGACTGACCTGCGGTTGATGTATGTCCATCTGCATCAGTAAGCATTGTAAAAGTTTTACCGTCACTTGTTGTATATGTCTCACCTGATTCCAAAAGGTGAGTCAAAATATGTTCGATATGATTACCTGTTTTAGGTCTTGTATTAGCTTCATCCCAGCATCCTCCCTGACCTATGGCAGATAAAAAATCATTCCACAATGAACTTACAGTATTAATTTGCATTTGATATTGAGATTGATCAGGTTTTTCAGGGAATTCGATCACAGGCATATCATCAACTGCAGCGAACCATTTACCAAATTCTCCACCGCATAATTTTCCGCTTAAACCTGCATTTACCTCCCATGGTGTATTTATAAGCTCCTGATATGCGGTAATATCCAAAATATAACAGCCATTTGAATCTTTTTGCAAAACACCTGATGAATCTTTTTGAATTAAAGAAATATTTGATGAATATATGTATTTGTAATATCATCATAAGTGACAGCTTTATTTATCAAATCGGTTCCGGTATCTGATAATGTATTAAAAATATCATAGTAATCTTCTGAATTGAAAAAATCAGAATAATTACTTCCATATAAGTGTTTTAAATATTCATAATATTCATCATTTTCAGTACTGTCAACATAATATGATAAAAACATATCAAGTGAAGAACTGTTTTCATAATTTTTTATATCTTCCGGTAATGCCAAAATTTTTCCATATGAATTTACAAGACAGTATTGATTTTTCAATTCGCTGAAAGATAAAAGAGAATTTACTGTTAATTTTTCATAATTTTTATCGCCGCTGTCATTATAGTTTGCAAGCATAAGCTGCTGTGAATTCAATGAATTCATATATTTATCACTAATTTCAGAAGATTTATCAGAAAGACGTAATTTTGAATTAGTTATCATTTGTGATCTTAATTCATTATCTGTTAATTTTGCTGTAATACTTAATAATCTTGCTTGACCTGCTGACATTCCCATAAAGTTTTTCCTTTCGCTTGTACCTGCTTTTTAAATCGGGGTATTGCCGGAAAAACTTTACAGTTCGCCTTCCTATCCTATCCTATCGTGATTATAACAGGGTTTCAGCCATTTTAAAAATATTTTTACATTTCTTAACATGAGATTTACATCATCACTTTTAATTAAGAATTATTACAAAATATCTTCCTTTGCAAAAATTAATCAATTTGCTATATACTGTAAATTTGTTAAAATTAATTATATGATTAAGATTTTGCTTGTTACCCGCGATAATACAAAAAATAAAAAATTTAACCGGATTTTTAATAAAAACGGTTATGAATTTTCTGCCATGGGTGATGAAAATCTTATTTATGATTTTGTTAGTGCAGAACATCCTGATATTATTATCATTGATGAAAATTTTCAAAATATTAGTAAACTTAACAAAAAAATCAAGCCGGTTTGCGAAAATTCTATAATCATTTTTATCATTAATTCTGACAGAGTTGATAAAGAACTTATAAAATATGCAAACGCATTTATAACAGACGGTATGACGGATGATTTAATATCATCTGTTATAAATGTAAACCTGAGAATGAAAAATTCACTGGAAATGTTATCTAATTCAAATAAAGATCTTGCAGACAGTTTATACAGGCTAAATGCACTGTATTCAACAAGTTCACAGTTTGCAGGCACACTTGATAAAGAAAAACTTATACAGTACATGATTGAAGGAATGGATAAAGCTTTAAGTTTTTCATTAACCTGCACACTGTCTTTTTGCCATGGCAATGCACCTGTTTTAATATTAAATTCCCTGTATGAGCTTTCCGATGAACTTATTACAGCATTAAAATTACGCACCATTCTTAATTATAATTCTCTGTTTGACGGAAAAATTCCATTGTATGAGATTAATGTTGAAAACTTAAAGGTAATTAAACATGTGAAATATCCGGCTCACAGGTTTACTTTTACGCTTTTTCAGTATGATAATATGTTTGCACCAATCAGTCTGGGGGATGATTTTTTCGGATGTGTTGAAATTTTTAAAGAAACATCCTTCACATCAGAAGATTCCACCTGTTTTCAAACAATTGCGCAGCAGGTTTCTCTGCCTTTAAAAAGCGCTGCTTTATATCAGGAAATTATAGAAACAAATATTAAACTTGAAAAACTTGAAAGGTTAAAATCAGAATTTATTTCCATAGTTTCGCACGAATTAAGAACTCCTTTGACATCAATAAAAAACTCTCTCGACATTCTCGCCAGCGGCAAATGCGGGGAAGTTACAGAAAATTCTGGGAAATTTTTATCAATGGCAATGAGGAACGTACAGCGGCTTTCCGGAATTATTAATGATCTGCTTGATTTATCGAAAATTGAAGCCGGAAAAATGGATTTCAATTTTGTACCGACCAGTATAAATACTGTTATTAATTTTGTTAAATCAGCACTTTCAGAAGTTGCAAAATCCAAAGGGCTGACACTAATTGTCAATGAGGCGCGGAATTTACCGGAAACAAGTGCGGACCCGCAGAGACTTGAGCAGGTATTAACAAATCTTGTTTCAAATGCCATAAAATTTACACCTGAAAATAAGACAATTACAATAACTTCGTCACTCGTAAATTCAAAAAACATTAATATTAATGAATATTTTAAAGATACAATAAAGCTTACGGATGGTGACTATATTCAGGTATGTGTGGAAGATGAAGGTATAGGTCTTGCCGAAAAAGACCTTCTTCATGCATTTGACAAATTCGCACAGATTGAAAATTCCCTGTCACGAAAAGCCGGCGGTACAGGTCTCGGGCTTCCGATAGCAAAACAATTATTAGAAGCTCACCATGGCGCCATATGGTGCAACAGTGAGCTTAATAAGGGGTCTAAATTTTATTTTGTTATTCCTGTGTCTAGTCAAGATTAACATTATGCATCAGAAAATTAGTCATATTGATATCTTTTCCCTGCCTTAAAGCTTCTCCGGCGACCTGCGGGAATACTTTCAAATTTTCTTTAATTTTGCTCATAGGAACTTTAGAATGAATAAACGGGAAAGAATCTATATAAATCTTCCCTTTTTCGGAAATAGTATCTGCTAATTTAAATAATTCCGGTATCAACTTAATTTTTTCCAAATCTGAATTTTTATTTATGAAAATACCTAAAGCATTAACAAACTTTTTCTCTTTTGAATAGTCCATTGTATAAAGTCCGGACAATGTAGATTGAGCAATATTTTTTACTAACGGCTTAGTAGCCCTTACAAGTTCAGTTGCTTCCGGATGATCTAACAGTTCATAAGAAGAAGCCAAAAAATATTTTGAAGCCTGCATATTTGTCTGATTAACTACTTCCTGCGTAAATTCTAAGGCTGCAGGATTTTCTCTTGATGCTTTAGGCAATTTTTCCATCCAGACAGCAAACACATTTTTACCAACTTGTTTAGAATCTTTCAAATCTATATTAGTATTCAACAAAGATGTTCTGTTAGATAATTCACAAATATCCGACACCAAACCTAAATGCTTTGGATTCATTTGTTTCAATTCATTTTTAAATCTTGCGACCTCAGGGTTACGCTGTGCAAAATATTCAATATTCGCAAGTAATTGCTTGGTTGTTCTTGTGTCAGCAGGTCTTGTATGAGCTCCCATACGTTCCCAGCCGCCAAATCTTAATTCCGGCATTATATTAGAAGCTGACTTACCTCCCGATTTCGCACCTTCACTAAAAATTTTTCCAATAATTGACATAATAATTTATAATCCCTTCAAATTAATTAACACAACAAGAATACTAATATCCCTGAATCTCAGAAATTGCGAAGAACGACTATTCAAAGTTACAAAATTTAACAATATAGAAGAAGATTTTGTATATGATATAATAAAATTGAGAGTATTCCGTTTTAGCGGTGGAGGAATTATGAAAAAGATTTTAATAGTTGATGACGAGCAGGATATAGTAGAAAGTTTAAAATTTGTTCTTGAAACAGAAGATTACACCTGCTATTGCGCCTACAACGGCGAGGACGGACTCAGGCTTGCGAAAGAAATAATGCCTGATTTAATTATACTGGATATTATGATGCCAAAAATCAACGGTTACAAAATCAGCAGACTGCTAAAGTTTGATGCAAAATATAAAAATATTCCGATTTTAATGGTGACAGCCCGCTCTCAGGAAGAAGACAAACTTATCGGAGAAGAAACAGGCGCTGATGAATACATTACAAAACCCTTTGAATTGGAAGAAGTAGTGAAAAAAGTTAAAGAATATCTGAAATAATTATGGAAACATCTGTTACAAACAAAACACTTGAAAAATTAAAATACGATATGGTAAGAGCCGGACTTGTACCGTATGAAACTATAGAGCAGGCAGAAGAAATTGCAAATGCACAGAATATTAATATAGGTCAGGCGCTCATAAATTCCGGAATAATTACCGAAGATGCAATTTTAAAATTTCTTGAAACAAAACTCCATATCCCGTATGTTAATCTTGACGATTACACACTTGACCCCAAATGTCTTAAATACATTACGTTTTCCGATGCAAAAAGATACAAAATTATTCCTCTGTTTAAAATAGAAGATACATTAACCGTTGCAATGGCAGACCCATTAGATTTATTTGCAATTGATAAAATTATTGAAACAGCCGAATGTTCAATAGAACCTGTAATTTCGTCAGAAGCCGGAATAAGAAAAAAAATAGATGAATGTTATAAATCTGATGTTACAGTAGGAGAAATTTCAACTCTCGACGGAATAGAATATGACTGGCGCGATGAATTGCACAGTGAAGATCTGTCAGACAACCATATTCAAAAAATTATACGTGCAATCTTAAAACAGGCTATTCTCGAAAATGTTCATGAAGTAACTTTCCAGCATGATGACAGCGGTTTTGCGGTTAATTTCAAAAAAAACGGAGAAATTCAAAACAAAGGAAATATCCCTGAAGTTTTAATTTCTTCTTTCGCTGCAAAACTAAAAATTCTGGCAGAGCTTGATGCATCTGTTTCAGAAGTTCCGCAGCTCGGGAAATTGAGCTTTAAAGTAGACGAAATGAATGTGGTTGCAAGTATTTCAACATTTCCGACAATTATGGGAGAAAGAATTTTCCTTAAAATCTATAAACCACCCAAACCTTTAAACAAAATTATAAAATCAGAAAACAGCCTAAATGTAATCAGAGCCGCATTGAACAATCCTGGCATAATCATTGTGTGCGGTTCACCTTTGAGCGGCAAAACACATATTATATATTCGCTCCTGCTTGAAGCTGCAGATAAAAATAAAAATATTATGACGCTTGAAAGTATTGCCAAATACCATCTTACAAATGTTCATCAATGCGAATTAAATGAAAATGTCGGCTTTAATATGGATAAAGCTTCACGCTTTATTGAATTTCAATCACCTGATATCATCTATCTTGAAGGTATAAAGTCCAAAGATTCATTTGACTACTTTGCAAGCCTTGTTTTTGAGAATAAAACAATTATTATGGAATTTCTTGCAAATAATATGGAAGATTTAAGATATAAATTATCATTCTCTGATTTTGAAACACTTAAATCAATAATAAGCTGTCTTATATTTATTCATTCACAGGACAGCATTGAAGTATTTACAAAAGAAACAGTCCAGAAATATCTCGCGTAAAATTACATATCTGCATTTTTAACCTTTTTTAATTAAATGAGTATTTTTGAGAACAATATTTTTGATTACCTTTAACACATTTCAAATAATCCATATTTCCCATTTGAATTACCCATGCTCCGCATCCCGACCCGTTATACCAGCCTGCTGAACCAGTATATGATACCGGGGAACACATAGTATTGGCATGTGTACCTGATGCCCCGCGAGGTAAAATTCTGTTACTGAAAATATCAAATACAAAAGTATCAATTCCCCATCTGTTAGGACCTTTTTGTCCGTTAATATCCACTGTAAAATGCATAACCTGAGAATTAGAAATAGTTCCACCGGTCTCTCTATAATATTGCATAGAAGCGTCAAAATTTACCTGCGAACCAATACCTGCCACAATGCCATCACTCATTACCAAAGATGAACTGGCTCCAGAAGAGCCGCCTGTGATAGTATCTACACTATTATTAAGTAAATCCTTACGAGCTCCAATCCAAAAACAACTTTCACCCTGATTACAAATACGAACATTTTTTATATATTTTGCAAACATTGCATTTATATCATCCCAGTTTTCTACATCCCAGTATTGAGGCGGTCCGTATTCTTGTAACACTAATGTATAGGCATTGGATAAAGTCGAATAAGCTTTCTTTAATCGAGTGACACGTTCCTTTTCCAGGTGATCAGCAATTAACACAGGAATTGTTAAGGCTGCAACTATCCCTATAATTCCAAGGGTGATTAAAACCTCAGCCAATGTAAATGCAGCTTTACGAATATTGTTGGAAGTATCTACGTGCGTAGCACCCTCTGCTAAGGTAAATGCGGATTTCTTTTTTAGTGAAGGGGGGAGAGTGAAGGGGAAAGAGCCTTTCCCTCGCCCCTTGCGGGAGAGGGTTAGTGGTCTTATCCTATTCTTGGAATAAGTTCGTTTTGGGGAATAAATGTCATGCTGAACTTGGTTCAGCATCTTTTGAACATAAGATTGACCTCTGTGGTTTAGCATCTGAAGAGATCCCGAAACAAGTTCGGGATGACAGCTTACTCCCTCTCCAGTGG
>CALURE010000064.1 GCA_944323095.1 Candidatus Gastranaerophilales bacterium | reverse complement strand
GAAAAAAAGGTTAAGATATGTTATAATAATTTATGTACATAAAAAAAAGAAAGGAAGGATTTATGAAAAGTATTGATATGAGCGCGTTTTGCGGGGGGGGGGATTCTAAGCCTTTAAATTCACGGGGTTGTAAAAGCCAAAAAATCTGTTATAATGGTGATGTATATAATCACAAATATAATGGAGGCTTTATGAAAAAGTTTTTTGCATTTACGCTGGCAGAAGTATTGATTACATTAGGTATTATTGGTGTAGTTGCGGCATTGACAATTCCTACTTTGATCTCTAATCATCAGAAAAAAGTTTATGTAACGCAATTTAAAAAAGCATATAACACAGTCACAAATGCTTTTAAATTGATTCAAGCGGATACCGGTTCTGATAACGTATTTGACAGTGAATTTGTTACTGCACTTACTGTAAATTCATCATCAAACGAGCAAGAAGTAAACAGACTAGCAAAGAAATATTTTAATATCGCTCAAGATGTAAAATATATTTCACAGAGTTCTGCTCCTGAATATAGATATTTATTTTATGGTAATGGAACAGCTACAGTACAACCTTATGGATATTTATTAAAAACAGCAGATGGGGCTGATATTTATTTATTTGCAACTAGTAATGTGACTTCTAATTACTATAATATTACAGTATTCGTTGATGTAAATGGCTCAAATAGAAACCCAAATACGTCAGGACGCGATTACTTTCATTTTTGGTTTGATCAAAATTTAAAAACAAATTTGAATAATACTGGAGATTTTTGTAATAAATATGCATCTCATAGTGCAGAGCCACAGTCTTGTACTAAAAAGGTTATGCAGGAAGGCTGGGAGATGAACTATTAAAAAAGAGCCTTTAAGGCTCTTTTTTTAATCTTTGTTTTTCATGGTCGGGAAGGCTATTACATCTCTTATTGACGGAGAGTTGGTCAAAAGCATTACGAGCCTGTCAATTCCCATTCCCATTCCGCCTGTTGGAGGCATACCGTATTCAAGAGCTGTGATAAAGTCGTTATCTATATCCATAGCTTCTTCATCTCCGGCGGCTTTGGCTTGAGCCTGTGCTTCAAAGCGCATTCTTTGATCTATTGGGTCGGTAAGTTCTGAAAATGCATTTGCAATTTCCCAGCCGTTAACTCTTGTTTCAAAACGTTCTGTTAATCTGTCATTATCTCTGTGAACTTTTGCAAGTGGAGAAATTTCACGCGGGTAATCTATAATGTGGCAGGGCTGGATTAATGACGGTTCAATTTTGGCTTCAAATACAGCTTCAACGACCTGTCCCCAGTTCATATCGTCTTCCACCTGAACATTAAGGCTTCTTGCTGTTTCAACTGCCTGTTTGCCGCTGTAAATTTCCATAAAGTCAATGCCTGTTGCTTCTTTAATCGAGCCGAGCATTGTTTTTCTATCCCAGGGAGGAGTCAGGTCAATTTCATTCTCTCCGTATTTTATTTTCATTGTACCTAAGACTTCCTGAGCAACATATGCGACCATGTTTTCGGTCAAGGTCATCATGTCATTGTAATCTGCGTATGCCTGATATAATTCTATCATTGTAAATTCAGGGTTATGACGTGTGTCGATACCTTCATTCCTGAAACATTTACCTATTTCAAAGACACGTTCCGAAATTCCGCCGACAATCAAACGTTTCAGGTATAATTCCAGCGCAATACGCAATGTTAAATCCATCTCAAGCGCGTTATGGTGTGTTGTAAACGGTCTTGCATTAGCGCCTGTTGCCATGGTTTGCAAAATGGGGGTTTCTACTTCTATATAACCTTCTTTTGCGAGGTATTCTCTAATTTTTTGGATAATTAAGCTTCTTTTTCTGAAAGTGTCTCTGCTGTCTTCATTAACAATTAAATCTACGTATCTCTGGCGGTATTTTAGTTCAACATCTGTGAGACCGTGGTAATGTGTTAATGTTTCTGCTTTTTCTTTGCTGATTTGTTTGTTAGGCAGAGGTAAAAGCGCCTTTGACAGTAATTTTAAGGATGTTGATTTGATAGAAAGTTCTCCGCGCGGAGTTCTTCTGATAGTCCCTGTGAAACCTACGATATCTCCGATATCAATAAGTTTTAATATTTTCATCATATCTTCCGGCAAATTTTCTTTGTGAGAGAAAATTTGAATTTTGCCCGAAGCATCCATTAAATCGATAAACATTCCGGTGTTGCGGATAGCCATGACACGTCCGGCAACAGAATATTTATCATCAGTTTCAACACCGGCTTCCAAATCTTTATATTTATCCTGCAAAAATGCTGCATCCGCATCCTTGTCAAAGGAATAGGGATAAGGATTAACTCCTTTATCTGCAAGATCTGCCAGTTTTTGTATTCTAGTCTGCCTGATTTGTTCTTTTGAAGAACTTGCTTCATGAATTTGTTGTGCCATTTTTTAATTCCTTTTTTAAGTTGTAATATTTTATTATACTTAAATTTTAGCATAAACAAATTCACTGACAATATTTTAACCTTGCATAAGACGTTTAAGTTCTTCCGGTCTTGAAGATCTTTGCAATGCGTCTTCTATAGAAATCAAGCCCTGTCGGTACAGGCCTGATAAAGACATTTCAAGTGTCTGCATGCCTAATGCCTGATTCATTTGAATTGTAGAATATATTTGTGCAGCTTTTGATTCTCTGATAAGGTTTGCAATAGCAGGGGTTACAAGCATGATTTCCTGAGCCATTACACGACCTTTTTTGGTTCCGTCAGGCTGGACTTTTTGAAGCAGAGTTTGTGCAAATACTGCAACAAGCGAGTTAGCAAGCTGAACACGAATTTGCTGCTGCTGTCCTTCTGGAAATACGTCAATGATACGGTCAATTGTCTGTGCTGCAGATGACGTGTGCAATGTTCCAAACACTAAGTGACCTGTTTCTGCGGCGGTCAGGGCCAGAGCAATTGTTTCATGGTCACGCATCTCACCTACCAGAATGATATCAGGGTCTTCACGAAGTGCGGATTTTAATGCGTTTGCAAATGATCTTGTATCCATTCCGAGTTCGCGCTGGTGGATAATACTCTGTTTTGAGCTGTGAACAAATTCTATAGGGTCTTCGATTGTCAAAATATGTTCTGCTCTGTTTGAGTTGATGTAATCAATCATTGCTGCAAGTGTTGTAGATTTACCGGAACCTGTAGGACCTGTTACAAGGATTAAGCCTCTCGGTTTATCTGCTGTTTTTCTGACAACTTCCGGCAGACCAAGCTGGTCAAATGACGGAACAATGGATGTAATTGTTCTGAATGCGGCTGCATAGTTGCCTTTATCTTTGTAAAAGTTTACCCTGAAACGGCTTAAGCCTTCAATACCGTATGAAAAGTCAAGTTCCCAGGTTTGTTCAAGAGTTCTTCGCTGCTCATTAGATAGCATCGGGAATAGAAGTGTTTCAACATCGTCAGGGCTTAAAGGAGGATAATCATATCTTTGTAACTTCCCGTCAATACGTGCAACAGGCGGCAGGTTAGCCGAAATATGCAAGTCTGAGCCTCCGTCTGTAACAAGTTTTTCTAATAATTCTTCAATTAGCATATCTATTATCCTTCCTGAAAATTCATTATCACGTCATTATCTTTCATTGCAAGTTCAATTAAAGTGTATGTCATATATGCACCAAGTGCCACGGCTTTAGGATCTAAATCGGTTTTATTTGCTGCTTCAATTATAGCAGTATTTATTTCCGGATTTTCTTCCTTTATGTAGTGAATCATTTTTTTGCGCCACGCGGGCATATCTTTAAAGATTTCACTAAATGCTATTGCTGAATTCTCTTCTGATATTACTGGCAGCATATATTTGTTCCTTATAAATTTACTATTCTATTATATAGGAAATTTTTTTATTAGTCCATAAAAAATTAAGAAATCATATATTTGAGGTATAATTAATTTATGAAAATAAAGGCGCTTAAACTTACTAATTACCGTAACTGCAAGGATTTAAGCCTTGATTTGTTTTCTGATAAAGTGCTTATTATCGGCAAAAATGCACAGGGAAAAACTAATATTTTAGAGAGCATTTATTTTTTGTCAGGTTTAAAATCTCCCAGAACTTCTAATAATATTGAACTTATTAATTTCGGAGCGGAAAAAGCTGAGATTAATTGTAATATGATTAAAGCAGAGACTGATGTTGAATTAGATTTTTCTTATTCAAGAGAAAAAAAAAGGATACTTTCGGTTAACAAGGTTAACACTACTCCAAAAAATTTTAAATCAGTATTAAAAACAGTTTTATTTTCTACGGCAGACTTGCTTTTGTTGAGAGGGAATCCGTCTGACAGGCGGGATTGGCTTGACAGAGCAATTTCACAAATTTATCCTGCTTACGATGACAGACTTTCCAAATATGATAAAATCCGCATTCAAAAAAATAATTTGTTAAAAGAATATCTAAAAACAGGAAGCTTAAATGGCACTTTGCTCGATGTATATAATGAACAACTTGTAATAACAGGCAGTAACATAATTTATTTAAGGAAAAAATTTTTAAAAGAGATAGAGCGGATAGCGCGTGAAAAACACCGGATTATAAGTGAAACAGAAGAATTAAAGATAAATTACGACTGTTCATTTTTAAATGCAGAATGCGAGCTTGAAGAAATTGCATCAGCTTTTAAATTGTCACTTCAAGAGCGCAGGACGGAAGAAATGCGCAGAGGGCAGGCATGTGTTGGCCCGCATAGAGACGATATAATTTTTTATATAAATGATAATGAGGCTGTAAAATATGCTTCACAGGGACAGCAAAGAACTATTGTTCTGGCTCTAAAACTTTCAGAGCTTGATATTATTACAGCGAAAACCGGAGACGAACCTGTTCTTCTTCTTGATGATGTTCTTGCAGAGCTTGATGACATACGTCAGAATTATCTTTTGAAATCAATAAATGAAAACACCCAGACAATTATAACTTCTGTTGATACTGTTCTTTTTGAAAATGAATTTCTGAAAGACGTTAGAATTTATAAAATAGAAAACGGTCATGTTTTTATGTAACTTTTGTTAATCACTACTTGATTAGAGAAATTTTTTGTGATTTTATAAAATTGGAATAAGGCAATTCCTCTTAGCCTTGTTCAAGGGTTTGGCAGACAAAGCGGCGGCTGCGTTGGATGGCAACTCCGATTATTTGTAAAGAACTGCTGCAGACTCCTTTCGAGAGTGCAGTAGCAAAAGTAAATTAAGAAGGAAAATTTAAAATGTTAAAAATCAGATTAAAAAGAATGGGTGCTAAAAAGAACCCCTCATACAGAATCATCGTAATTAATTCAACTACAAAACGTGAAGGCAGACCTGTTCAGGAATTAGGACACTACAACCCGAAAACTAAAGTTATGAAATTGGATAAAGTTTTAGCTCTTGACTGGGTTAAAAAAGGTGCGCAACCTACTGAAACCGTTGCTTATTTAATCAAAAACTGCAACGATGACGGAACTTTAAACTATGTTAAAAAAGAAACAGTAAAACTTTCTAAAAAAGCTCAGGCTAAAGCGGCTGCTGAAGCCGAAGCAAAGGCAGCTGCTGAGGCAGAAGCTGCTAAAGCGGCAGAAGAAACTCCGGCTGAAGAAACAACAGCTGAAGCTTAGTATTATATTTGCAACATTTTAAAAGACCTGACATATTGTCAGGTCTTTTCTCGTTTTTGTACCAGTTTCCGTAAAATTTTTATCTCTTGCTTTTGGCAGATGACCAGTCATTATCTTTGCCTATTTGATTAAATTTGTAGTTGAAATATAAACCTGTTATTCCAAGAATAATAATTCCCGCTAAGGAAACAACATCATTTAATGTCATCTTTCATAACTCCTATATTTTTGATAATTTCTTTATTCATGTTCATAATATTACTTATAAATAATATTTCAAAATATATACCAAATATAAGTAAAAAAGTTTTTAAAATAGTGTTAATATCAGTTACGGCAATTCCGACAATTCCTCCTGTTAAAAGAGCCACAACCGCAATCAGGCTTGTTCTTAAGCTTATCAAATTTTTATTTGATTCTTCAAGATACTTCATAGATACATTATACACTTATTCATACTTGTGTCAATCAATGATTTAGCGTAATCTAATCGTTATACTTGCTTATTTCCATAAAATAATTTTCTAAAGCAAGGTAACCCTTATAAATTTCGTTTGAAATGCTTGCATAACTTGTTGCAACAATAAATTTAAGCTCTTTTGTACGGATTTCAAGAATTTCGTCGGCATCGTTTTTCAAGTTCTCATCTGCAGAGACAGACCATTTTTGTAGTAATGCCAGTTCTTCATACATTTGTTTTACGGTCGTATATTCAAGTGTATTAAAGTCATACCTGGCCAGAAGTTTTTTTTCTGTATTAGTAATTCGCGGCATGACAGCCTGAAATTTAAATACTTTTTTTATGATAATGTAATTATCAGCCAGTTTGCGATGAGAATAAGGAATTATATTTTTTGCAAGCAGTGCAGCATAAGAACGCGATGTAAAAACTTCTTCATCTCGTGAAAAAGCACTTCTTGAAGTTAGGTCAAAATTTGATTTTTTTTCTATTAAGTCTTCCGGCATCTCTACCCCCTGTTAAGAAAATAATACAAAATCCAAACCGAATTGTCATTGTTAGGAGTCAAATTTTTTACATAAATTAAAATAATAAAAAACGCAGATTTTATATCTGCGTTTTTTATGTATAACTATTATTTGTTAGTTAACTAACTGTTCCATAATCTCAAAAGGTTTTTCAGCGACTTTAAGAGTTTCTTCGTCAATAATACCTCTTTTCAATTCAGAGAAAGTTGCTTTTTTAGAGTTAAATTTCTTTTTCAAAAATTCATAAGCTACTTTCGGATCGCATTTGTCGCCGCAGGTAAACAAATCAACTGCCGCATAGCCTAATTCAGGCCAGGTATGGATTGCAAGATGGCTTTCAGAAATTATAACAACACCTGAAACTCCATAGGGGTTAAACATGTGGAAACATTTTTGGACAATAGTCGCACCACATTCAAGGGCGGCATCCACCATGTACTTTTCGACCTTATCTAAACTGTTTAATGTGTTTGGATCACATTCAAAAAATTCTGCTAAAACATGCTGTCCTAAGTGGATTTCTTTTTTACCGTTTTCCTTAAATGCTGTAAATGGTGATGTTACTGCCAATTCATGTGCCTCCTATCTAAAATAAATGTATATTATCTACTACAAATTTTGCTTACGCAATAAACATATTACAATAAAAATCAAAAAATTTGTAAAATTGACACTTAAAAAATTTTTTTTTACAAATCTTTTCAAACTAATATGCCTAAAAATAAGTAATAATGTATCATTCAAACAGGCTATTTTTATTAAGAATTTTTAACAAAAACCTGTTGTATTTTTTATTTTTTACATATAGAATTCAGATATGAATAAAATTCTTGTTATTGATGATGATTTAGCAATAAACGAGCTTATAAAAGTTAATCTAGAACTGTGCGGATATAAAGTTATACAGGCATTTGACGGAGTGAGAGGATTTGCTTTGTGCAAACAGGAAATGCCTTCGGTTGTAATTTTAGATGTTATGATGCCTGAGGTGGATGGCTTTACGGTTGCACAGCGAATTAGAAAAAATGAGACTACAAAAGATATTCCGATATTAATGCTGACAGCACTTTCGCAGATTAACGACAAAGTGAACGGTTTCAATATAGGTGTTGATGATTACCTTGTAAAACCATTTGAAATGGAAGAATTACAGGTTAGGGTAAGGGCGCTTTTAAAAAGAACCCGTCAAATTCCAGAAAGTGCTTCTACACGTGAACTTTTAACACTCGGTGATATTACCCTTCTTCCCGAGCTTTACAGTGTAAAAATCGGCGATAAGCAGGCAAAATTAACCCCGATAGAATTTGAAATATTTAATCTGCTTTTTCAAAACCATGGGAATATGGTGTCATCGGCTAAGCTTTTAAAAGATGTATGGGGCTATTCGCCTGATGATGATATAGAAACAATCAGGGTTCATATAAGACATTTGAGAAGCAAAATAGATAAAATTGCAAACGGCAAAAAATATATAGAAACTATATACGGCGGCGGTTACAAACTGAATGTGTAACATATAAAACATAGAATAAGCTGGGTGAACAATGTTGTATAGAAAAGCTTTGAAATGCCTTATAACTCCTGTAATTCACAACTTGAAAAATTTGCAAAAACAGGTTATAATTATAATAACCTGTTTTTTAAATTGAAAGGAGAGAAGATTTATGAAAGGATTATTAAGAAATGTAAA
>CALURE010000063.1 GCA_944323095.1 Candidatus Gastranaerophilales bacterium | reverse complement strand
AACAAAATGTCAAGAAAAGAAAACAGAGGTGAAACGACATCAAACGGTTGGAAAGTTGTTGACAATCAATATGATCGCCGGAGTAATTTTAAGGCAGTTCTTTATGAAAAAGACGGACAGTATGCACTTTGTTTTGTCGGTACAGACAGGTTTAGTGCAAAAGATTGGGGTGCAAATGCTAAAATGGCTTTGACAGGTGAGAGTCGACAAATTGGATTAGCGAGAGAATTTACCAATAAAATGTTTAAAGAGCATCAAGAATTAAATGCTGAAAATACAGAGTCAATCGGGCACTCAGAAGGCGGAACAGAGGCAACTGTTGTTGGTATTCAATACGGACTCAAGACCACAACATTTAATGCTTACGGTGCCGGCGGAGATTATGTTGATAAGAATAAGAATTATGATGATCTTGTTACAAATTACAGAGATCCGCATGATCCAATTTCAAAACTAAAAGAAAATGTCGGAACAACTTATATTACTCCTAATACTCAGAACTGGTTTATGTCAACAACTCCTTTCGGGTCTGTTCAGTCTCACGGTATTGACAATATGGGAGATTGTAAACAGTCAGTTCCGGTGAACGAATATAAAAAATCACATCCGTTATTTATTAACAAAATTTCCGAAGCAGACATCACAAGAGGTGATATAGCAAATATGGATTCTGATTTGTTCAAGATATACGAAAGCGAGATTGATAACCGCATGGCAAACAATCGAATAGGTGATTTCCGTCAGGAAAATACTCCTAATCCGTATGGAATTTTCGGAAAAGGCGGTATTGATGAAGCAGGCGGCTTAATCGGAAATAATAATTATCCGCAGTTTAAGCAAATGTTTACCCGTGAAGATATTGCAGGCATGAGCTCTGATGAGTTTATAAAAAATCAGGATGCAATTATGAATCAGGCGAGAACATACGGAATTCCCGAACGCAGACAAACTTCAAAAACTTCCGGCTCAAAAGCAGCTACCGAAAAATCCGGTTCTTCATCCTCAAAAAGTTCAAATAACAGTTCTGATGAAGGCAAATGGGTTACAATTAACGGAAATCACGTTTTAATTAAAGATTAATGCCCCAAAACAGTTTTATGTAAAAGAATAAAAATAGATATCCGGCTAATATACAAAAAGTGAAAATTTCAGATATAATATTAAAATGAAAAAGATTTTAATATTAATTCCTGCTATTTTAATTATAATATTAGTAATTTGCGCATTTAAAAATACAAATGCTGAAACAAAATATATTAATCTTGCCCTAAAAAATAAAAATATATCTTATGAAACTGAAATTAAAGATACTAAATATATTTGTTATTTTACGTCAGTGTACAGTATCAGCTCTATTAAACCTGAATTAGAAAGAATAAATGCAAAATATAACCCATTTATAGGACTTAGAATGCATACAATGCGTGTTGGAGAAGGTGCATCTTCAATAGTTTTAGTAAAAAATAACAGAAGTTTAATGCCTGTTTACTTAGATGCTTCAATTTTGAATACAAATGATAAAATCGACTATCAAAAACGATGTATTCCGGTGGATAAAGTAAAGTTAAAAGTAGAAAATCAAAAGTTTTATATTACACATTAAGTCATCCGAAAAAAACGGGTGGCTTTTTTAAAGGAAAGGAGAATTTTTATGGCAGCAAAAAAATGTGATGTAAAAAATGCCGTTGAATCCGGAGGTGCAGTTTATGTAAACAGTTACAAACGTTCTGATGGAACACAGGTGAAAGGATATTACAGGCGCAAATAGTTATGTTATATAAATTATTAAAGGCTCAGAGGGAATTTTTAGAAATTCCGCATGATTATACACTGGATGTTGCAGTATATCAGGGAGGCTACGGCTCGGGGAAAACTTTTGCAGGCTCGCTTCTGGGTATTTTGCTTGCATTAAAATTCCCCGGTGTCCGTGGACTTGTCGGTGCACAAACTTATACACTTGTCAGAGATACTACACTGCAGACTTACTTTGAACATCTGGAAAATTTTGGTTTTATTGACGGCAAGGATTATGAATGGTCATCAACTCTGCAAAAACTGACTTTTAAAAACGGTTCGGAAATCCTTTTCAGACATTTTGACGAACCGAACAAATTAAAATCATTAAACCTTGGCTTTGTGGAAATTGAGGAAATGTCAGATGTTCCTTATGACACATTTAAAATGCTTCTCGGGCGTATGCGTCAGAGAGTTAAAAAAGTCTGGAAAAATTTTAAATACAGAATATTCGGGCATACAAATCCGGAATTTCAAAGGGGCTGGATTTATAAAACATTCGTAGAAAATCCTGCGCCGAATTACAGATTTATTACGGCGCCGACAACCCAGAATATATATTTGCCGGAAGGTTTTTGTGAAGAATTAAAGAAAATATATGATGAACAGTATTACAACATTTTTGTTCTTGCTCAGAACGGGGAATACAATAACGGACTTGTAATAAAAGATTTTACTGATGCAAATATAAAAGATATTACATATCAGCCTGATATGGATTTGCATATTTCCTGCGACTTTAACGTTGACCCTATGTGCTGGGTTTTTGCTCATAAAACTGATGATAAAGTTTTTTATTTTGACGAAATTGCAATGGAAAATACTACAACCGCAAAGGCTTGTGATGAATTTCTCAGACGCTACCCGAAACATAAAGGCGGAATTATCGTAAACGGCGATGCATCAGGCGATAACAGAAGCTGTACAAGTGAATATACGAATTATGTAATAATAAAGAAAAAACTCCTTCAATACGGCTACGATGTTGATATTCAAATAAAAGCATTTAATCCGCCTATAAAAAACAGGATAATGGCATTTAATGCAAAAGTCCGCTCTGCAGACGGCGAGGTCTGTCTGTTTGTTGATAAAAAATGTGAAAAACTTCTTTATAATATTTATAACCTTAAATACAAAGAAGGTTCATCGCGTATTGATATTCCGACTTACCAGCAGATAAAGCAGTCAAAAGAACTTAAATTTTTGTCGCATCCTATGGATGCAGCATCATATCTTGTTGATTTTTACTGGCCGATAACACTTTAACGAAAGGATATTATGGAAAAAATTATAGAATATTCACCGATAATAATTGTTGTTTTAATGTTTTTTGTGCAGCAGAAGATTTTCGTAACTCCGGAACAGCTTGAGAAAAAACACAGAGAAATTATTGAAGAAATTGAAGAAAAATTTGTTACAATACACAGTTTTATTGATTTGAAGGATCAGTTTACGGAAGTAAAAGACAAAATTGATAAAATCTATGACCTTTTGATAGATTTAAAATAATGTAAACAAATCTTAATATAATATTTAAATGATTTAAAGTTTTATTCTGAAAATGCCGTCAATACGATTAACAGACATGTACGGTTACTAAGATAAATTGAAAGGAAAGTTTACATCAATGGGATTGGCGGCCTCACAAGCAAGATTTTTAGCCATAACAGCAAGAAAGATGAACTGCGAATTTGAATCAATGCAGATAGCGCAGGACAAACTTTCTGTTACCCGTGATTTGCAAAAAGTATCCGAGGAGTACCAAAATTCGCTTAATGCAACGAAACTTGTCTGGGATACGGCAGATAATGATGTATATAATTTATCTTATGCGGCAATGATGACACCGTCGACAATAAACGAATATAATGCATATATGTTGACAGATTCAACAGGTAAAATTGTGCTTTCTGAGTCAATGTTTAAGGCAGCATTGGAAGCCGGTATTATTAATGAAAACGGTGATCCGACAGGGAGTCAGACGTTTTATATTACTGATTCGGCCGGTAATATTACAGGAAATTGTCAGACGGATGGATCTTTTGCTGCATTTCTGTATCAATTAGGTGTTCAAAATCAAATTTCTGTTGATACTATAAATAGTATTCAGTCATCCAATGGTTATAGACCTAGCTCCGGTATTGGAGGTGAATTACTGGATAAATCTACTGCCAATGTATTTAATACAAATTCATTTATTTCTTATTTAAAAGAAGCTACCACCACACCTTCTTCAGGTGATCCGTATCATACATATAAGATTTCAGATTTATTTACAACTCTAGGTAAAACTTATACTGATACACTTGTTAATTGTGAGAGCAATGAATTTACAATTACAAAAGATGGTAATGTTCTG
Organism: Candidatus Gastranaerophilales bacterium; assembly: GCA_944323095.1. Classification (GTDB taxonomy): domain Bacteria; phylum Cyanobacteriota; class Vampirovibrionia; order Gastranaerophilales; family Gastranaerophilaceae; genus Stercorousia. The sequence goes on along the minus strand of CALURE010000063.1, from coordinate 4,321 downwards.
GATGAAGAAACTGCAAAAAATCTCACTCTTGGAGATCTGCTTAGTGGAAATTATGTTTTAACAGGTTATAATATTGATTCAGCGCATTTTTATACCGAGTATGCTAAAAAAATCTTGGACGAAATTGATAAATTACTCGGTGGGCAAGAAAACGGCAGCCCGAATTACAAAGGTTTGTATGTTGATGGTGCATCAAACAGCGCTTTAGATCAGGCATATAATGCGGTTAATGAAGCAATATTAAATAATGCAGTATCAGTTTCATCTACACCATTTAATTCGCGTAACACATCTGCAACTATTAATGCGACAAAAGATTCTTTTCATATAACTACAACAGGTAGTGTTTCTTCTGTAAGTATTACAAATATGCTTTTGTCATATATTACTTCATTTGCTGTTAATATAGATGGTTATGATACCGGTCTTTATGTAGATAAAGACAATCCAAGTAAAAGTACATTATTTACCGAAAATCTGGATTATCAGTTTATTGTAAAGCCTAGTGCCAGTGTTACTGATACTGATTTGTTAAATGGAGATTTTTACAGCCAGATTTATAATAATATATGTACATACGGTTGTTCTACAGACGAGATGATGCAGCAAAAAGTTACAGATGAAGAATATCTTAACTACGCTTTGAAAAACGGACAGTTATTTATACATTCATTGAATACCGACGGATATTTTTATTCAGACCACTATACACTGAACGGACATGTGGCAGAAGTTCAGGATGATGATGCTATTGCACGGGCTGAGGCTGAATATAATATTAAAAAAGGTAAATTAGATTACAAAGAACAAACTCTTGAATTAAAGATGAAAAATATTGATACAGAACTTTCTGCTTTGACAACGGAATATGATACGGTTAAAAATCTCATAAGCAAAAACGTTGAAAAAGTATTTACTATGTTCAGTACATAACATATGTTATTGGTATTTTTTCCTCTCTTGAGAGAGGAAAAGAGCAAACAGAGGATAGGAAGGCAAGAAGGCAGGCTGTTTTCGGTGCGCTAAAGTGCACAAAAAAGTTTCCTTCACTAAATAGGGAAGGTTAGGATGGGTTACAATTCCCTAATCAGGGAGGGGAATATAGTCCTCTCGCCCCTTTGGGGAGAGAGTTAGAGATAGGGGCTTATCAGAAGATAGGAGGGTAGGAGGATTAGAAGATAGGCTTTTTAATGTAAATGGCTTACCTTCCAAGCTTCCTATCTTCTTACCCTCTAAATTCGCTTGACCTCCTGCCTTCCTGACATCCGTCGGCTAGTATGATGGGATAAGCGAAGCGTTCCCACAAGATAGGTTATTCTGAATAAGCTGGATTCTTTCGCCTGACAGCTCAGAATGACAGTATTTTTTGTACACTTTAGCGTAACGTAAAAACTTATTTACTTCCAATAACATGGTTTATGTAAAAAATAAATATTTCCTTAAGAGATATTCAAATTTTTCTTGTCCGTGTTAGTATTATAAATATAATACCAGACGGAGAGGAAAATTTTATAATGTTGAGTTTTTTATTAAAGATGTTGGGCGATCCTAACGAAAAAAAAGTTAAAAGTATTATGGGGATTATTGACCATATTAATGCTCTTGAACCCCAGTTTGAGCAGATGACAGATGCTGAATTGCGAGCAAAAACTGACGAGTTTAAGGAAATTCTTGCAAAACGTCCGACATCAAATGATTTTAAGACTGACAGAAAACTGGAAAAAGAAGCTCTTGATAAAATTTTGCCTGAAGCTTTTGCAACGGTCAGAGAAGCAGGAAAACGTGTTTTGAATATGCGTCATTTTGATGTTCAGCTTGTTGGCGGATATTTTCTTCATAACGGTCATATCGCAGAAATGAGAACAGGTGAAGGTAAAACTCTTGTTGCTACCCTGCCTGCTTATTTGAATGCTTTGACAGGTAAAGGTGTTCACGTTATCACCGTAAACGATTATCTTGCAAAACGTGACAGCGAGTGGATGGGAAAAATTTATAAATTTTTAGGTCTGTCTGTCGGGGTAATTCTTTCCGGCGGACGTACAGCAGATGATTTTGCCGCTAAAAAAGCCGCATATGACTGCGATATTACTTATGGTACAAATAATGAGTTTGGTTTTGATTATCTAAGGGATAATATGGCAGGCAGTATAGAAATGCTTGTTCAAAGACCTTATAACTACGCAATTATCGATGAAGTCGACAGTATTTTAATTGATGAGGCTAGAACTCCTTTGATTATAAGCGGACGTCTTGAAAAATCAGCTGAAACTTATCAGTTAATGGCCAAAGTCGCCCCGCAGTTGGAAAAAATTAAAGATTACGAGGTCGATGAAAAAAATAAAAATATCATTTTGACTGAAGACGGTATTGACAGGGCTCAGGAAATAATCGGTGTTAAAGATTTGTTTGATATTAATACCCAGTATGCACATCATCTATTGCAGGCTCTTAAGGCTAAGGAATTATTTGTAAAAGATACCGATTACGTTGTTAAAAACGGTGAAGTTATGATAGTTGATGAGTTTACCGGCCGATTAATGGAAGGCAGACGCTGGTCTGACGGGCTTCATCAGGCAATTGAGGCAAAAGAGGGTGTAAAAATTCAAGATGAAACCCAGACTCTTGCAAGTATTACATTCCAGAACTTATTCAGGCTTTACCCGAAACTTTCAGGTATGACAGGTACTGCAATGACCGAAGAAGCTGAGTTTGGCAAAATTTATAATCTTGAAGTTACTGCAATTCCGACAAACAAACCGGATATAAGAATAAATTATCCGGATGTAATTTATAAAACAGAACGTGCAAAATATAATGCGGTAGTTGAAGATATTATAAGAATGCATCAAATCGGGCGGCCTGTTCTTGTAGGAACAATCAGTATTGAAAAATCCGAATATGTTTCGGCATTATTAAAGAAAAGAGGAATTCCTCATCACGTGTTGAATGCCAAACATCACGAAAAAGAAGCTTATATCATTGCGCAGGCAGGTCGTGTCGGAGCTGTTACAATAGCTACGAACATGGCAGGGCGCGGAACAGATATATTGTTAGGCGGTAATGCAGAATTTCTCGCAAAAGACATGCTTGACAGCAAAGGCATAACACCTGACAGCCCGAATTATGAGGATGAAAAAGAAAAAGCTTTGAAAGAAGCACGCGGGATAACAGAAGCAGAGCATGCAAAAGTTGTAGAGGTCGGCGGGCTTCATGTTATTGGTACAGAGCGTCATGAATCACGTCGTATTGACAACCAGTTAAGAGGTCGTGCTGCACGTCAGGGCGACCCGGGTTCTACAAGATTTTTCTTATCTCTTGAAGATAATTTGATGAGAATATTCGGCGGTGATAAGATTACGGCGCTAATGAATATGCTTAATGTTGAAGAAGATATGGCAATTGAAAATACTCTTATTACAAGGCAGATAGAATCCGCTCAGAAGAAAGTTGAAACATATCATTTTGACATAAGAAAATCAGTTCTTGAATATGATGATGTAATGAATATTCAGCGTGAAAAATTCTATGCACAAAGAAGGAAAGTTCTTGCCGGAAAAAATCTATCAGAAGATATTTACTATATGATTGAAAAAGAAATTGACAGACTGCTAAGAAGCTATATTGCTCCTGAGCTTCATCCGGAAGAATACGTCTATGAAGATTTACAGACAATGATTAAGGAACTTCATTCAATTATTCCTCAATTATCTGGTATTCAGGTTTCAGATATCCAGAATTTGAGATTTGAGCCGATTTACGATAAATTGAAAACTTTAGCGCTTGACGCTTACAGGCAGCACGAAGAAGAAGTCATTAATTTCTATAATCAGGTAATTTCACAGTATGATCCTGCTGCTGAACCGCAGGTCGCATTTAGTGATAACAATGTAATCAGAAATCTTGAAAAAGATATTCTGCTGCGTGTTGTAGATAACAAATGGATTGACCACCTTCATAATATAGATATGCTGAGAGACGGCATTGGACTGCGTGCTTACGGTCAGAAAGATCCGTTGATTGAATATAAACGTGAAGCATATGATTTATTCAATAAAATGATGTATGAAATTCAAGGCGATACCGTAAAACACCTTTTCAGAACGAAATTTGGAATACAGGTAATCGGACCTTCCAATGAAGATATAGCTTAAAATATATAATTCACAACTTGAAAAATTTGCAAAAGCAGGTTATAATTATAATAACCTGTTTTTTAAATTGAAAGGAGAGAAGATTTATGAAAGGATTATTAAGAAATGTAAACTTCGGGGGGGGGGCGCTTCTGAGCTAGACGGAAGTCAAGAGGTCAAGAAGTCAAGAG
>CALURE010000062.1 GCA_944323095.1 Candidatus Gastranaerophilales bacterium | reverse complement strand
AATGACAAATTGAAAAAACTTATACAGGAATTTATAAAAGATAAAGAGGATGATGAACCGTTATTTTTAAGCCAAAAACAAAAGCGGCTTGACCGTTCGCAGGCATATAGAATGTTGAATGAGGCTTGTGAAGCTGTCGGAATTTCTGTAAACATAGGCACACACAGCATGAGAAAGAGTTTTGGCTATCACCATTACAAGCAGTTCAAAGATGTTGCGATGTTGCAAATGATATTTAACCACTCAAACCCTAAAATTACTTTGCGTTATATAGGCATTGAGCAGGACGAAATAGATAACAGTTACAAGCAGTTTGTTTTATAAAATCCAACAAATATAACTATTTTGATGTATTTCCGCAATTATTATAGAATTTGAGATAAATTATAATGCAAAAAAGATATAAAATAACTTGGAAAGAGATAGGTCGCGCGTTCGGCGGATTTGCGTACGACCAGAATGAAATGAGTCCTGATAGCGAACGGAATGAACCCGCTAAGCCGCAAGGCTTTTAGGTGAGACTCCGTGAGCACGGAGCAAATCCAAGACGAATCGCGACAAACGTGCTAAAAATTTATTTTAAGTGAATAAACTTCTTTGCGCAATCAAACATGGAATTTACAAGGGCAGCATTGGAATAAATATTCATTCCGTTACTTTCAAGAACCTGTTTCATCCGCTTTTCCCACATAGAATATATGTCGTCTTTGCTCAAATCCAATACCTGCGCAATCATTGTTAATTCTTTAAAATCAATGGGGATAGGGAGCGTTCCCCTTAGCATATCTACAATATCCAGACGTTTTTTACGCGGAAATGCTTTTAAAAAATTAATAACCGACATGCCTTTTTGTTTCATTATATCTTTAAAAAATTCTACCGAGTCATCTATCAAAATAGGCTCCTGAGGAATTTTGTATTCTTCAAATTCTTCAGGTTCAATTTCCATTACTGTTGCAATACGCTCTAATGTAGTTCCGCGGGTAGAAAACGGAATGGTATTATCTATAAGGTTATACACATATGAAAGCGTTACACCTATCATTTCTGCAAAGTCTTTTTTGTGCAGGGAATTTTTCTCCAGAAACTTTGCGACTTTTTCAGAACTTTTCTCTTGAATTATTGGTTTATTTTTCATAACTCATATCCTCATCTTTTAGCATTCTTAAAATACGAGTTTTTTATCTTTTTGTTAAGCGTAAATACGGTAAACAGATATGCTAATATTTATTTAAGTTAAAATAAGAAATATAAGGGTAATTGCTTGTAAAAGGATAAAAAATGAAGTTAATTGCAGGACTGGGAAATATCGGAGAAAAATACTGTTTTACACGGCATAATGCAGGTTTTATGGTGCTTGATAAATGGGCTATGGATAACAATATTACTTTTAAAGAAGACAAAAAGCTCAAATGTTTTATAACCAAAATGGGCGAAAATATTCTGATAAAGCCGACAACTTTTATGAATCTTTCAGGGGAATCAGTGCGTGCGGTTATGGACTATTACAAAATTGATGTCAAAGATATTTTGATTGTTTATGATGATATTGCGCTGGATCTCGGCCGCATTAGATTTCGCGCAAACGGGTCTGACGGCGGGCATAACGGAATAAAATCCATTATTAAACATATCGGAACCCAAAATTTTGACAGATTAAAAATTGGCATAGGGCCTCAACCAAATATTCCTTCAGAAAACTACGTTCTGCAAAACTTTCCAAAGGAACATCTGGAGGAATTAAAAGAAGTTCTAAAACGGGCTGATGAAGCAATTGAGTATTATCTTGCCAACGGAATTCAAAAGGCACAAAACTGGTATAATTAGCCTGACTGATTAGTAATTTATCTGTTTTTAATATATAATTAAATAAAAATTAAAAAAACTAAAGGAGTCGGAAATGAGTTTACAGACCGCAGAACAATACGAAGAAAACGAACAATATTCACAGGCTTATGAAGAATATAAAAAACTTTATAACAGAAACCCGAAAGATTTAAGCCTTCTTGAACGTCTGGGGCATCTTTCGATGGTACTTAATAACAAAGAAGAAGCAGCAGAATACTACTCTAAAATTCTTGAATTTGATGCTACAAATATTCTGGCTTATGAACAATTGATGGATATTTATGTAACAACCGACAAATACAAATACTATGTTTACAGGGGCAACATGCACACTGTAGAGCATAAACTTGAACATGCCATAAATGACTACAAAAAAGCAGTAAATTGTGCTCAGGAAGACAAAGACATGTTATCTGCCAGATTTGTACTCGGAACTCTTTATGAACAGGAAGGCAATAACTTAAAAGCAATTGATGAATATTTAAAAGTTATAGACCACGAAGATACGCATGAAGAAGTTTATAAAAGGCTTGCAAATCTTTATGTTAAAGAAAATGCAACACCGAGCGCTGTTGAAGTTCTTGAACGTGCGAGAAAATCAGGATTTGACACTACAGAAATTAAAGAACAACTTGCTGATTTATACTTGAGAAACGGAACACCTGCACAAGCTTTAGAAGTGACTTCAGATGAATTAACAAAAGTAAAATGTCTTCTGGATATGGACAAAAAAGACGAAGCCCAAGAAAAATTAAAGCAAATGGAAGGTCAGTATAACCATATTCCGCAATTCCACTCACTTAGAGCACAATACTATTATATGAATAAAGAGTTTGACAAAGCGCTTGAATGTGTTAATGAATTTGATAATTTAGAAAAAAATTCGCCGCTGACATACCAGATGAGAGCACTTATTTATGAAGATAAAAATGATGATTACAACGCTCACCTCAACTGGGGCAGATACAATCTTGTACGCGGAAATAAAGACATTGCGATAAACGAATATTTAAATGCATACCAGCTTAAAAACGATGATTTAGATCTTTTGAACACTCTTGCAATGCTGCTTGAAGAATCAGGCGATAAAAACCACGCAATGGAATTTTACGAAAGAATATCAAAACTTGATGAAAACGATAAAAAATCATTGCAAAAACTCGCAGAATTCAGAGAAAGCATTGGAGATTACAAAGCTCAGACAGATTATCTTTTGAAGCTTTATCATCTTGATAAAAGAAATGCCTCAACGGTCAGAAAACTCGGTGAAGCTTACGAAAAACTTAGAAATAAACCAGCCGCAGTTGAATGCTACGAAAAATACCTTGAAATCGGCAAAGGAAATCCCGATTACTCTAAAATCCAGCATAAACTTGAAAAACTTAACAACACAGAAATGCCGGATGAAGAAGGATTTCTGGATAAAATTATGAAATGGTTTAACAGAGAATAAAAAAACGTGAGGTTAAGATTTATTATAACCTCACATTGATTATTATTTAAAACTTTTTAATGAGTCATTACATAGCGCAAGGCACCATGATCCCTTGAGCCAATCATATCATACTGCCTCATAGGAATTCTGAAAAAATAATTGTCATAGAATTGGTCAGGTTTTCCGTTATAAGCATAAGCATCGAAAGGAGAAACAAACCCTGACGAATAACTTTCAGTAACAAAAATTTTTTTTGGTTCAGTTCCAATAGTCGCTTTATTCGGGCCTTTTTTCCCGTTTACGTCAATATATCCATATATCTCTGCATGGCTATTGCCTTCGGGGATAAAACTAAAAACAACAGTTGATCCATCTGCAAGCAAAAAACCGTGACTCATTCTAGAAGCTTCATAAGGAAAACCATTAGCAGCAGAATTAAAGCCGCTATTATAATTCTTTGGATGATTAGAATCCGTTTCAGAAATATACTTTGCTCCTGATAACGTTGAATTAAACAATGCACAAACTGAATACGTTGAGGGAAGTTTATCATTTTCTCCGTCTACACAAGCAGTTTCCAATGTTTCGAGATCAACATCATAATTTGCCTTTGCCAAGCTTACTGCCTGAACTAATGCGGAATAGGTCTTTTTTACTTTTGACCTGTATTGCATGCCTTGAATATTGGAAACTATTGAAGGCATTGTAATTGCCGCTACTACCCCGATAATTCCTAATGTAATCAATACCTCCGCTAATGTGAATGCAAAAAACTCACTTGTTAAGCCGCTAATGTTACAAATTTTTCGAGTTCTTAAAACCCTTGAATTTAAAGGCTCAGAATTGCCCCCCCCCCGCAAAATGCGCTCATATCAATGTTTTTCATAAATACATCCTTTCTTTTTTTATACAACTGTTATTATATCATATTGATACTTTTTTTCAATATATTGTCATAGTTCGTTACATTAAAATATAATTAAATAAATAAAATTATTTCCATTGAACTAGCTAAAACAAACTACCAAGCATTCCTGCATACATTTGATAAAACGCGAGGGCAACAAACAAAACACACCCGCCAATTATAATAATTATCGCCGGTTCAAACAACTTTGTTAAAGCTTCAAGCGCCATATCAACCTTTTTGTCGATAACTTCTGCCGCATCATGCAGCATTTTCCCCAGACTGCCTGATTTTTCGCCGGTGGCTATCATTGTCATTAAAGCACCCGGAATAACCCCCACCCTGCGAAAAGCATCAGATAATGTTGTACCGCCTCTTATTAAATTCAACGCATTAAAAACCTTTTTCTTTATAGTATTATTACCAACAGTTTTGGTCGAAAGCTCTAATCCAGACATTATAGGAAGCCCTGCCTCGTATGAAATATGAAGTACTGTCATAAAATTTGATAAATTTATATATTGAATAAAATCAGATATAACAGGCACTTTCAATATAAAATCATCCCATTTGCTTTTAAACTGTCGATTCTGGAATAAAAAGCTAAGAGCACCGCACATAGCGCAAATGCCAATTATAATAAGCCACCAAAAGTGACCCACAAAACTGCATATGCCGTAAAGTAAAGCTGCAAGAGGCGGAAGTTCTGCTCCATTGAATGCTAACATCCCCATAAATTTTGGAAAAACCAGCGTTGAAAATAATATAAGCAATACTGTCATCATAAGAATCAAAATTGCAGGATAAATTGATGCACCTATAATTTTACCTTTAATTCTATCCTGTTTTTGCAGCAAATATAACATTCTGCTAAGGGTAACTTCTAATTCTCCTGCATCTTCACCTGTCTTTATTAAAGCGGTATATACAGGCCCAAAAACTTTACCATAAAGTAAAGTAAGAGACTCCGCAAATGTTTTTCCGGATAAAATACAACTTTTTAGATTTTTACAAATCACTTTTAATTTAAGCTTAGGCGAGTTAGTCTCAATAGTATTAAGCGCCTCCAATATAGGAATACCCGAAGATAAAAGGACTTCCAGCTCTGATGTAAAAAGAATTTTATCCTCAAGACCCAAAAATGTGATTTTTTGTCCGTGAGAAACTCTTTGAATATCAGAAACAGAGCTAACACTGCTTTGCCCAAATTCTTCCGTATAAACTTTTGTAGGTGTAAATCCAAGCGCAATAATTTTTTGACGTGCTTCTTTCAAATCGACAGCATCAACTTCACCGCTTATCAGCTGAGTATTATCTTTTAAGGCTTTATATTGATATTTTGGCATAACAATATGATTATATACTATTATTACTTTTTTTTAAATACAGCAAAAGCTCCATTTTGGAGCTTTTGCTAATTCATTTACTGAATAGCTTCAGATGTTTCGCTTTGCTCTTTCTTAGCCCTTTTAGCTTTCTTTTCAAAAGCAATCTTGTCATCTACAAGCCTTATAACAATCGTATCACCCGGAGCATATTTGCCTGACAGAATTTCTTCCGCAAGCATATCTTCTATTTTACGCTGGATTAATCTTCTCAAAGGCCTTGCGCCATAAGCTTCTGAATATCCGTTTTTAGCAAGATGATCTTTAACTTCATCCGTAACTTCAACAGACAATTCACGTTCTGCAAGACGTTTGAACAAATCTTTCAGCATCAAATCAACAATCTGCCTGATTTCTTCCTGAGTAAGGTGAGCAAATACGATTGTTTCATCTATACGGTTCAAGAATTCCGGTCTGAAAGCTTTTTTCATTTCTTCTGTAACTGTCTCTTTCAGTTTTTCGTATTTATCTTTTGATTCGTCATCGCTCGTAGAGAATCCAAGTCTTGAAGTCGTTGTAATCATGCTCGCACCGACATTTGACGTCATTATAATGATCGTATTTTTAAAGTTTACATGACGACCTTTAGCATCTGTCAAACGACCATCATCAAGTATTTGAAGCATTATATTAAATACATCAGGGTGAGCCTTTTCAATTTCGTCAAAAAGGATTACACTGTATGGTTTTTTACGGACAAGTTCAGTCAAATGCCCGCCGTCATCATAACCGACATACCCCGGAGGAGAACCGATAAGTTTTGCGGTTGAATGTTTTTCCATGAATTCTGACATATCAACCCTTATCATGTTATCTTCGGAACCAAATACAGCTTCTGCAAGAGCTTTAGCAAGTTCGGTTTTACCAACACCTGTAGGCCCGCAGAAAATAAAACTCCCGATAGGCCTGTTTGGACTTTTTAATCCTACACGGGCACGTCTTATTGCTTTTGAAATCGCAACAACAGCATCATGCTGACCGATAACCCTTTCATGAAGAGTATCTTCAAGTTTAAGAAGTCTCTCACTTTCACCTTCCGTCAACTTGGTAACAGGAACTCCGGTCATGGTTGAAATTACTTCTGCAACATTTTCAGCAGTTACAGTCGGCTTGTTCGCTTCATGTTCCTCTTTATATTTCTGGGTCATTTCACGAATCCGGTCTTTTAATTCAGCTTCATCATCTCTTAACTGTGATGCTTTTTCAAATTCCTGATTTCTTATTGCATCTTCTTTTTCCTTAATCAATCCGCGCAATTCTTTTTCAAGTTCTTTACCTTCCGGTGAAAGGTTGGAAACTTTTAAGCGGACTTTTGAAGAAGCTTCATCTATTACGTCAATTGCTTTATCAGGCAGAAATCTGTCCGTAATATATTTATTAGACAATTTTACAGCCGCAACAATTGCTTCATCTGATATTATCAATTTGTGGTGTTCTTCATACTTAGGTTTTAAACCTTTAATAATTTCAATAGATTCTTCTTCTGTCGGCTCATCAATAATTACAGGCTGAAAACGACGTTCTAAAGCAGAATCTTTTTCTACATATTTTCTGTACTCATCAAGTGTTGTAGCACCGATTACCTGAATTTCACCTCTTGATAATGCCGGTTTCAAAATATTAGCTGCGTCAATTGCGCCTTCAGCAGCACCGGCACCGATGAGAGTATGCATTTCATCAATTACAAGAATAATATTTCCTGCCTGACGAATTTCGTCCATAATTTTTTTCAGACGTTCTTCAAATTCCCCGCGGTATTTGGTACCTGCGACTAAAAGTCCCATATCAAGCTGAATAACCTTCTTGCCATCTAAAATATCAGGCACTTCAGCGTTTACAATTCTTGTTGCAAGCCCCTCTGCAACTGCAGTTTTACCAACTCCAGGTTCACCTATAAGAACAGGATTGTTTTTAGTTCTTCTTGCAAGAATTTGAATAACACGTTCAATTTCTTTTTCTCTTCCGACTACAGGATCAAGTCTTAATTCCTGAGCTGCAAGAGTTAAATCCCTGCCGAATTCATCTAAACTCGGTGTCTTTGTTTTCCCGCCTGAAGATGATGAAGAACTTGAGGAACCGGAAGAAACAGTCTGAGGTTTCGATTCACCAAGCATCTTAACAACATTACTTCTGACTTTATTGAGGTCAACCCCCAAATTTTCAAGAACACGGGCCGCAACACCTTCTCCTTCTCTTATTAAACCTAATAAAAGATGTTCAGTCCCGATATAATTGTGACCGAGCTGTCTTGCCTCATCCCAGGACAATTCAAGAACACGTTTTGCTCTCGGGGTAAAAGGAATTTCAACAGCAACAAAGCCTGAACCTCTGCCGATAATTTTTTCAACTTCAGCTCTTGCATCTTTCAGGGTAACCCCCATAGATTTAAGAGTTTTTGCGGCGACACCCGTACCTTCGCCGATAAGTCCCAGAAGAACCTGCTCGGTTCCTACAAAATTGTGGCCGAGTCTGCGTGCTTCTTCCTGAGCCAGCATTATAACTTTTATAGCTTTTTCCGTAAAACGTTCGAACATTTATTACTCCTATCTCTCTCAAATTATATATATATTTTACATAAAACACAAAAAACTTTCAAGTAGTAAACAGTATTGACAAAACTAATAAAATCGTAAATAATAAAAACAGAAAGAAGAATTTAGGAGGATGAAAAATGTTGTATAGAGAAGCTTTGAACTGCCCCCCCCCCGCAAGCGTAGCCGCTTGACCCGCCACATTAGGGCTTTTTCAGGTTTTAAGTTTTATTTTTGTTATCTTAATTGTATAAATAATAAAAGTGTCATCCCGAACTTGTTTCGGGATCTAGTTACACAAAAATTAGAAGGCAGGAAGTCAGAAGGGCAAGCGAATTTAGATGGTAAGAAGATAAGAAGATATGAGGGTAAGCTATTTTCTGTAAACAGCCTATCTTCCAATCC
>CALURE010000061.1 GCA_944323095.1 Candidatus Gastranaerophilales bacterium | reverse complement strand
ATAATACAGGTAATATTATCTCCGACTGTTTCAAGAAGTTCTATTGTCCGCTGAATCATCGGTTTGTTTTGAATTTCTATCAGATATTTAGGATATCCTTTCTCCGTAAAATCTTTTTCAGAACCGGCCATCAAAATTAATATATTCATTATCTGGCACCTCCTGTCATTAAAATTTTGCTGTCAGATGCAATATCGCTGCTTTCAATTTCTCTAATGCGGTTTTTAATATTTTGGTAAGTTACATCATTGACTGTTTCAACTTTCAAAAGATTTGCTCCGCTTGCTAAAGCGGCTTTTATTCCATTCGGATTATCTTCAACAACAAGGCATTCTTCAGGTTTTAAGCCGAACCTTTTCATTGCAGTCTGATAAATTTCAGGATCAGGTTTTGATTTTGTAACATCCTGATTTGAAAGTGTAAAATCAAGATATTTCTGTAAATCAGCCTTTTCCATCATCATATCAATGGTTACTCTGACAGAATTTGATGCAAGTGCCAGTCCGTAGCCTTCATTTTTTAATTTTGCTAAAGCATACTGGTGGCAAAAAAGCGGTTTGCATTTCATATAAACATGTTCCATCGTATAGATTTGTTTCAGGTGATTGATGAATTTGTGCAGACCTTTCGGTAATCCTTTTTCAATTGAAAGCATTTCCAATTTTTTCTTTGTCGGAAGACCGTCAAAGGTTACAAGGTGGTCATACCTTGAAATTTTGTACCCGAATAAATCCAATGCCTGATTTAAAGCTTCATAATGCCAGTCTTTTGCATCAATAAGGACTCCGTCCATATCAAAGATTACTGCCTTAATTTTTGTCATTAAAATACACCTCTGCTTCCATAGGATAATCAGTACAAAGCATTATCCCGTTCATATTTTTATATTTTGCCCACACACTTTTATATTCTCTTTTATGCAAATCAGGAGAGACAATACAAACTTTTTTGTCATGATTTAAAATATTTTGAATTTCAGCTTCACCGAACCAATCAGAATTGAAACAATCAAGCCACACACCCTTTGCCTGCTCGTACATAATCGGCTCAGGCACAATATCGCTAAGCCCTGTAAAAACATTGAGCCCTGTTTTATGCTGATAAACCATTTCAGGAATACTCATATCAAATGTGAAATATTTTAAAACATTATATTTCTCAAGCAGCCTTTTAATCTCGTCTGCCATGCCGTCAGCTTTGATATTCAATGCAAGAGTTAAAGCCCTGCCGTCAAGAAGTTTAAGTAAATCTTCAAACGACATTTCGTTACCCTTAGGCATGTTATGAGAAATTACAATCTTGCCCTTTATATCTCTTAAATCAGTTTCTACCCCGAAACCGTTATCAAAGGCTCGCTCAAAAGCTGTTTTTGTATTTTTCTCATTCTCAGCTTTCCACCAACCCCGATGTGCGATAATTTCAATATTTACATTAAAATATTCTCTATGTAAAAAATCTCCCATAACCTTCTACAGTGCCACTCCTTCTCTGTATCTCAAGTTCATGTTTTCCTGTACATATATAAAATTTAAAATCATATCTAAGGTTGTCTTGTTAAAAAGCCATTGCTTATACAAATCTTTAATTTTTTCTATTGTGTATATATCTTTAATAGGAGAACATTCAGTCACTGTCTAAATTCCATACCTTTTATTAACAACACTTCTGCAAATATTCTCTTCACTTTTTAGCCAAAAAGTGAAGAGAACCAAAAGCCTTGATTTTAAAAGATTTTAAGGTTGTATTTTTTATAGAAAAAGGGAACTCATAACATTTTTTAATAAATACAAAATTCAATTTTTGTTTGTGATAATATGTATTTTAGTAAGTGTAAAAATTCAGTCTTCACAAAATGGCTATACTGTTAAGATAATAAAATGTTAAGTTCCCCATTGTAGCTATAGCATTTGAGTCTATAAAATAAAGTTGTTATAGCTTTCGTCAATTTGATCCTGATCAATACCAATATACCTTAAGGTTATATTTGGATTTGAATGATTAAAAATCTTTTGCAGCATGGCTATGTCTTTAAATTTTTTGTAATGATGATACCCGAATGTTTTTCTCATAGTGTGTGTACCAATTTTTTCCTGCAAGCCAACAGCTTGACAGGCTGTTTTAATAATATAGTATGCCCCGAATCTATCAAGCCGGTTTTTAAAGATGGAAACAAACAATGCCTCGTCAGAGCGTTTGCCCTTTGTAAATTCTTCTATCATAGGTTTTAGCTTTGAATTAATCGGAAATTTTTTAAATTTACCTGTTTTCTTTTCTATAATTTGTATATGGCTTTTGTTTCGGACATCACCTACGTTCAATGCGACAATATCTGAAATCCGTAATCCGCAATTCGTTCCGATGGTGAATAATAACAAATCTCTCGGGCTGTTTTTTGCAAAATACTTTTCTAATTTTTTAATACTTTCAATATTTCTAATTGGTTCTACTGTAGTCATACAATCTCCTTTCCTAATTCCATAAGAACAACTTTTTTGAACGGAAAAACCGACTCAAAAACTTCAATCAATCAAATAATTATTATGGAAAAACGACAACATAAAATTAAAAGTAAAATATATTTGACAAGGCTAAGGGCGATAAAAATCTTGCCCCCCCCCTGCAAATAATTAAATATGGGCAAATTTAAAGCCCCGAAAAAGCAGTATTACGTTTTGTAATTTTTCATTCATCATAATTTCATAGCCAACAAATGCTTTTGATTTCCAATCTAAAAAACCGACCAAGTTGCTCTGGTTTTCCTGTAAATGGATTGGTTACCTGAAAATTGAGAAAGTGTCCGTGTGCGATTAATACATCACCAACATTAAACTCCAAACTATCATTTAATTTGTTAAATAATCTTTATAATATAATATTTTCTATAAGGAGTATATTATGAATTTATCAAAAATTGGTGTCAAAGATGAAATTTATGCGCCGCTTGAAAGCCTTATTGAATCACATCAGAAAAAAGGAGTTCCCAGAGAAATAATAAAGCGAGACTATGGGCAAACAGGCATTGATATTTTTGACGGCAAGAAAAATATTTGTCTTGTTAATGATAAGAACTATCTTAAAGATGACAAATTTATGAATAAAATAAAGGTAATTTTTGGAATAGTTAAACCTAAATATAATTATGAAAGCGGGGATTCTCTCAAAAAAATTATGATGAAATACCTCATGAATAACGAAACCATAAACGACGGACAGATTCAAACCTTTTTTGGTAAAAAAGGTTTTGAAGTTCTTAAAGTTTTCAAAGTTATGGGCTATGTAAAAAATATTGGAAGTAAATTGCGTAAATTTTAATAAAAAAACTAAGCAAATGATTAGTCAGTAGGATGTGGTAAATCTTTAATTTACCGCATCATTTAATATATGCAAAAATACGGCTAATAATTACAAAATATTATATGTTTTCAATAGCATAATTTTTATTACCATTGTAACAAACAAGAGATGTAATATTTTAATTAAAAATAATAAATTATTAAAATTTTCTATCAAGAATGCCTTACAACAAAACAGCGATAAGTCCAAAAACCTTATCGCTGTTTAATTTCAAACCATACGCGTGGAGGGATTCGAACCCCCGACCTTTTGGTTCGTAGCCAAACGCTCTATCCAGCTGAGCTACACACGCAAATTTTTATTTTGTTTTACAAACTCTATTCTATATAAAAAAGATTAATTTTCAAGTTTTTTTATAAAAAAAATAAAAAAAGGTAATATCATTAATGTTTTATAAAAAATATATGATATTCTCTTTTTTGTGAGGTAAGAAATATGGAAAAATTAACACAAAGAGAAGTAACTGTTTTAAAATTAATTACAAAAGGGTATTGCAATCAGCAAATAAGCGAAATGATATTCGTAAGCACACATACAGTTAAAGCACATATCAGTTCGATTATAAAAAAACTGGATGCAAAAAACAGAACTAATGCAGTATATATTGCTATTAAAAACCACATTATCAATGAATAAAATGTTACAATTTGATAGCTTTACTTGCTCGTTATATAATAGTTAATGAGCGAGATTGTATTTATGAAAAAATTTTTAATATATATTACATTTTGTTTTGTTTATTTACTAACATTTATCAGTAGTACGCATGCACAAGAATTGTACAAATTTACCTCTGCGAATTTTGATACTTCAAATTCAGTAATTGTTTTATCGGGCAAAGATACAGCAGGTGGTGCTGTTATGTCAGATATTAAACTTGTCAAAATGCAGAACCCGTCAAGAGTATATTTTGACATTGATTCTTCTATAATAACATTCCCTAAGCAAGAATGGAATTTCAACACTGATGGCATTAAACAAATTAAAATAAATCAATTTTCTACAGATCCCGAAACTGTTAGAGTTGTAATATATTATGATAACGGTTTTAATCCCGATAATATCAAATTTTTCAGATTAAAAAATAACATTTTAATAAAATTAAAAGATGATAAAATAGGTGATAATGAGTATTTCCAAAACACATATAGGGATGAACACGCATCTTCCAGCGATTTTTACGAGTATTTGACAATAACAACACCGGTATCACACAATCAGGACAGCATTGTTGAACAAATTCAAGATGCTTTTAATACACAGGCACAGCAAATACTTGCAAGAAAAGAGTTAAAACTTAATACTAAATATTATTTAAACAATATTACTACCCAGCAAAACGGGCTATTGATAAACGGTTTTGGGGCTGTCACAATCGAACGTCCTATGATATTATTTAATCCCACTAGAATTGTATATGATCTGCCAAATACTCTTGTTGACATGAAGATAAGAAACAAAGATTACAGAATAAATGAAACAGAAAGTGTTAAAATAGGACAATTTTCAGTCAATAAAGCAAGAATTGTAATAACAACAGATGCTGTCAGCGATTACATTCCTATTTATTCAAGCGACAATCAATCACTGATTATAGCAAATTACAAAAAAACAAATAACTCTACACTTTACGATAAAACCGGAAATGTAACAGCTTATAATAAAGAAAAAATAGATTCCACAACTGAATCGATGGTGTTAAAATTTGACACACCTCTCGTACATGGTCTGGATAGATATAATGATAAAGTTATATTATACCTTTATAATATTTCTAAATATCATGACGTTAACTTTAAAACTGCTTATGCAGATACATTATTCAAAAATGCCACAATTGATTTGATGCCAAAAGTCGGTCTGAAGCTGACAATTCCGGTATCACAGGATGCAATGATCAGCACATATCTTGGTGCTGACGGTAAAAGTTTAAAAATAAAAGTAAAAGAATCGAAAAAAGCATTGTCGGAAACCCCTCCGGCAATAATGCTTAATCCTGATCCGTCAAAAAATATTATCAAAAAATCAACGGAGAAGAAAAAAATCGTCCTTGACGCAGGTCATGGCGGCTCTGATGCAGGAGCTATAGGAGGCGGAATACATGAAAAAGATATAACTCTTGATGTTGCAAAACGGGTAGAAAAATTGCTTAAACAAAAGGGATATCTTGTGCAGATGACAAGAGATGATGATACTTATGTTTCCCTGCAGGACAGAGTATCAATAAGTGAAAATTATGAACCGGATATTTTTGTAAGCATACATGTTAATTCTAGTGTAAGACCTGAAATTACAGGAGTAGAAACCCATTATTATCATCAAGAAAGTATGTCGCTTGCACAAACAGTTCATTCTTCCCTTGCAAGTGCTGTTCAGTCGCCAAATAGAGGCTTGTTTAAATCAAAATTTTATGTTATAAATCATACTACAGCACCGGCGATTCTTGTAGAAATAGGCTTTATATCAAATAGCAGCGAGAGAGAACAGCTTATCAGCGAAAAAAGAAAACAGGCAACAGCAAAAGCAATAGCAGATGGAATACAAAACTATTTTAAACAATACAAATAAAACACTATCATCGTATGACAACAGACCTCTGGCATTTTTTGACTCAGGTGTCGGCGGGTTAACTGTACTTAAAAGAGTAAAAGAATTATTACCCGATGAAATTACTCTTTACTTTGGTGATACAAAACATATGCCCTACGGGGAAAAAACAGAAGCCCAGCTTATTGAATATGCTGATAATATTTTCAAATTTTTTGAAAAGAAAAATGCAAAAGCTGTTATCATGGCCTGTAATACGACATCTGCAGTAACGTATGAAAAATTAAAAAATAATTATAATTTTAAAATTTATCCTATTATACAGTCAGTATGTTCAGCTATAGCAAAACTAAACGGAATAACAAGGCTCGGCATTATAGCCACTCCGGCAACAGTAAATTCTCATGCATATAAAAATGAGATAAAAAAATACAATCCTGATATAGAAGTATTTGAAATTGCGGCACCTGACTGGGTTAAAATTGTTGAAGCTAATAAAATCAACGAAACAGAAAGCATCAATAAAGTTAAAGAAATTTTAGATAATATAAACACATTTCATCCTGATAAAATTATACTTGCCTGTACACATTATCCGTATCTTATGAAAATACTAACAAAATTCATACCCGAAAATAAATTTATAGATCCTGCAATTTACTTTGCTCAAATTATAAAAAACGATATGGAGCAATGCTGTTTAACATCTAAAAACCAAACCGGTAATGAATTTTTCTTTGTCAGTTCATCTCCTGAAAATTTTATAAAATCATCTGAGATGTTTTATAAATTAAATAAACTGCCTGATTTAATAAGTTTTGATACTAAAGTGGACTTATATCCAAGTTTACAGCAGACAGGCTAGTCTCATCACTCTGAACTTGTTTCAAAGATTATTAACTATATAATCGTAACAAGTACTGTAATCCGGCATTTCTATAATCTTTTCGCTTATTTTTTCAGGACAGACATTTAAAACAGTATTATTCTCTTTAATAGCAAAAACAGGTATATTCCGCTTTAATGCTTCAAAAACAGGTACAGAACCCAATGAATTATAAGGCATTATTAAATAATCAAGACATTCAACTGATATACCATTTTCCACAGATAACAAAGGAGCATTACTTAGCCCTAACAATATACATGGCAAAAATGTCGGGGTAATATATTCAGAGGCAGCTCTCGCATTAACAAGTTCAGGATAAATCCTGTAATCTTCAAAAGCAGGAGAATGTGCACAAGGCACTTGCAGCTCTTTTGAAATAAAATGTGACAATACCGCTTCAACTCCGCCTACAGGATCCGTTCCAATTCCGTTTGAATAATTACTATTCAAATCCTCAGGATCATCAAACATGCAAACTAATGCCAGAGCATGACATCCTTTATCTAAAAGTTTTCTGGAGGCATCAAGTAAAGTCTCTACATTTTCTACACTTCCTGTTGATATACCGTTATTTTCAAGTTTAAACCCGACACCAACATTTTTTTCGGTAATTATAAATTCTTCTGCATCAATCCCGTACACAGCTTTTACAGCACGTAATGTATTTATATGAATATTCAAAACATCTTGAGGAATTGCTTTATCAAAAACAATTCCAATTTTATTATTTTCAGACGATATCAGATTCAAATGACCTTTAAAAAATTGATTAATAGAATATCCTTCAACATAAAGCATATTATCTGTTATGGCAGAAAAAACTCCTGCATTAACAACATTCGGGTTTACAAGAAGTTTAGATACTTTCGCAAATTTTCTTGCATAAGGTCCTGCATCACCTGCAAATCCTCCGATTGATGCCCCGACACCTGTAGGGACTATAAATGCACCAAATTTTTCTCCATTATAAAGCATACTTATATAATACAACAAAAAAGCAGCTGCTAGCTGCTTTTTTGTTAATATTTAATTACTTAATTACTGTTGAACTCCGCCGTATGAGAAGTCACTCTTAATATTTGACTGTAAAAGTTTTGTCCACGTTGTCTCAAAAGTACTTACTTCATTCAACTGGGTTTCAAGATTATTTTTTTCAAGTTCTAATTCTTCTTCCCAGGAATTTATAGTTGCTAGTTCCAGTTCATGATCCTGTTCAGCCTGTTCAACCAACATTTCATATTGATCCGGATACAATTCATAATATTCGTGATAATAAGCATCGACTTTATTGTTATACTTTGACTGCGCCTCTGCAGTTTGTTTTGATGAATTAAGCATATTCATCATAACAGTTGAAATTTTGTTATTGATTAAAGCTTTTTGTTTTGTGTACATTAACAATGTTTCATGAATGTTTGAAATTGCCATCTCTCTTGTCCTCTTATTTTACTACTCTTATATATATAAAAACTTATACGTTTATGCGATTTCAACAAAGGCATAATTTGTTACATTTGTTAATATTTACATAATAAATATTATTGGAAATATAACAACCTACTAAAGATACCTTGTTGGTACTTTCTTGTACCGACAAGCGGATTGCGAGCTGAGGCTGGAGTGGCGGATGCGTTGAGCATTCGACACGCAATGCCGTTAATAGCGAGCAGCCAAGCGAAAATACCGCAAAGAAACTCTCGACCGACATTTCGCTCATTAATTAATTGTAACGCTCAACCTAAAACGAGTGAACTCGCT
>CALURE010000060.1 GCA_944323095.1 Candidatus Gastranaerophilales bacterium | reverse complement strand
TTTATCTTTGCAAGTAGCATAGCAGGGGACTTATATTGCAGTTTACACTAACTATTGGTAAAAACGTCATGCTGAACTTGTTTCAGCATCTCATAGCGGTGAGACCCTGAAACGAGTTCAGAGCCTGCCCTGAATTTATTTCAGGGGTGACATTTCATTTTTTTAGTGTAAACTGCAATATAAGTCCCTATAACAAATCTCTTAATTGTCTGACAGACAGGCATGAAGTTTGTTTTTAACTTTATAAATTATATGCTTCATGCTTCCGAAATATCCGAAAAACATTATTGCAGAAGCACTTACCCATGCAATAGGCCCAGCATAAAATATTCCTGTATAACCGAATTTTATTGCAAGATAAACAGCCGCAAATACTCTCACTACAAGCTCCGCAATGCAGGCTAAAAGCGGAAATAAACTTTCTCCCATACCTTGAAGCGCATTTCTGTAAATAAAAATTTGTCCGAGGAAAAAGTAAAATATAGTACTGATTAATAAATAATTATGTGCTATATCAATAATTTTTTTAGTACCTGTTCCTATGAATGCACCTATGATATCAGTGCCCCAGATACGCATTACAAAGGCCATAACAATGCTTAATAAAATGTTTATTATAGAAGTTTGTATAACTCCTAATCTAATTCTTTTAAATTTAACTGCCCCGAAGTTTTGCGCAACATAAGCCGCTAATGCGACACCAAATGACATCATAGGCAATGTCGCAATTTGTTCAATTCTCAATGCCGCGGTGAATGCCGCAATAACATTTGAACCGAAAGAGTTACATACACTCTGTATAATTAAAACACTTATTCCGATAATTGAGAATTGAACGGCCATCGGAACACCGACCCGTAAATGTTCGTAAGCAGAATTGAAAAAATCTTTATCAAATTTTATAAACCATTCTTCTCTGTGGATTTGAAGAATAGGCATTTTGTATTTTACAAATAAAAGGCATAAGATAACTGAAATTCCCTGTGATAATAAAACGGCAATAGCAGACCCCGGAACCCCCATGTGAAAAACCTGAATAAACAAAAGAGCCAGTATGATATTAGCAACAGATGCTATAATCAGGAAATATAAAGGAGTTTTGCTGTCACCCAGCGCTCTTATGATGCTTGAAACCATATTATACATAGTTGTAATAATTAACCCGAGTATAATAATTTCCGCATACCAGAAGGCATTGTGATAAATGTTATCGGGAATATTCATCCAGTGTAAAATCGGGTTAATAAATAAAGTACATACAGCAGTAAAAGCAATTGTAACAACAGTGCTTAAAATTGTTGATACAACGACAGAATTTCTGACCCCTTTAATATCTTTTGCTCCGTATCTCTGCCCTGTTATAACTGCAAATCCGTTAGTAAGTCCTACAATAATAAAAGTTATAAGAAAGAAAACAGGTGCAACTGCCCCGACTGATGCAAAAGATTCAACACCGAGTGTTCTTCCGACAATAACAAGATCGGCAATGTTGTATAACTGTTGAAAAATATTGCCTATCAAAAGCGGAACAGAAAATAGAAGTATATGTTTTAAGGGGTCACCCTTTGTCATGTCGGTAATCATAAAATTACATACCTTTTTTGCTCTCATGCATTATTATAAACGAAAATTACTTTATTATTCAATAAAAAAATAAAAAGCTTGAAATTAAATTTTTTTTATGAGAGAATTGAACGCGTCACATGCCATAAATAATTATGGCAAGGTAGCTCAGCTGGTGAGAGCGCACGGCTCATACCCGTGAGGTCGAGAGTTCGAATCTCTCCCTTGCTAATAAAAAAGAGATAGATTTATTCTATCTCTTTTTTATTAGTGTATTTTAATGGGGCTGTCGGTTGAGAGAGTATAAAATAATTGTTCCCCCAATGTACTTTTTTGTCCAGTTTGATTTGTACGGATAATTTGAATTATTTGTCTGTATTTTAGATATCATTTTCTTTCCTATAGTTTTTACAATTATTTTAAAACTTCTAAATATTTTTTTTACAGTTTTAATTAATATAATATTGGTTGTTTTTTTATCATTTCAATCCACTGGTCAAGCGAGTTTTCCGTCAGGTACATATTAGGAGAAAAATCAATTAACGGAGCACCACCATTTTTGTAATAATCATTCAAAAAGTGTTCTAATGTCGCTGACCAATTAATAACGACTTTTTTATCATTATCGCGTTCGAGAAAGATATATTTTGAATTGTCTCGTGGGGATTTTTGATTTAAATTTGAAAATTTTTGTAAAATTTTGCTTGAATCTTCAACAGGTCTTTGGGCGGGAGCTAATCTATACCCCATTGAATAATGAAACGGGAATGAATTACCTTCAGCTACAATACAGACATTTCCCAGACCGTTTTGCAGCATTCTTTCTACTCTTATCTGGTGGAGACGTGTGCCTATTCCTCCATATTCTTTATTACCCGCAGCATTCATATTGGATAGAACTTTTTCATATAGTTCTCCATTAACAAATGCTGGTTCAAATTTAGGACTTATCATTTGACGTTTTTTGTCAATATAAAAATAAGTGTCGCCCACAACCTTATAATTTTTGTCGCAGACATTTATTTCTCCGTCTGCATCCGCAACCATTATATAAAATTTTTCCATATTTGGAGTGTCTTCTGCAACTCCCGTAACAAAAGCTTTTACTGGTTTGTTTGTTTTTTTATCAATCAGGGTTGTTATTTTTAAGCCGCTTTCATCCTTATTCGTTTTCGGAGTAAATTCGGGTAAAAGGAGTTTCTTAAAGGTCTTTGAATTAATTCCTTGGAAATTCTCTTTTAATAGACTAACTTCAACCGTATCTGCTGCCGGCTGACGTACAAGGTCAACTTTTTTAAAAGTGAACATCTTTTTAGTAGCAGGGATAATAATATCTTTAAATATATTTATTTTTATTCCGTTTATTTTCATATTTGAATTCCTCATTTTCCTTAAAACCTGTAAATATATTTTTTTGCCAGTTGTATTAATTTATAGGAATAAAATGTACTAATGTTTAACAACAATTAAAAAAAAGATGAGGTAAATTTACTTAAAGTTGCCGAAAAAAATCAAACTATGTGTTCTTTTACAATTGTTCCCCAAAATAGCAAAAAATTTTATGTTTATTATTTAAAAAAAATATGAATGACAATTCAATTACATTTACCTCAAATATACATTTTGTGGACAGAAAAATATATTCTAAACTTGTAAAAAAGAATTCAATCGGTTACTGGCACAATGTTTCTAATATTCTTAAGGCTGATGAGTTTTACACAGAAGGCATCAGAACATGCACAGGCGGCGGTATTGTAAATCCGTTTAAGGAAGCTGAAGGTTTTCATTTTTGGGATGACAAAACTAATGAAAAGAATTTTGCCAAAATCGTAAATTCTTTATTCAGATTTGTAAAAAATCCGCAAAGAGCTTTGCTTGTCGGAAGTAAAGAGCTTGAAGGGTGTCCGTATTCAATTAAACAATTTGAAAGATTTAAAAAAGTTTTTAATGAACGTATTAAAGATGTTACATTATTTGAGAGACATCGTTATGAAAATTCCCAGACACATTTGCATTATTCTTTAAATACAGATACGTGGACGATTTTTTCTCAGTATAGAAAATCAGATGACGGCAGATGTATTCAGGTTAAAAATTTAAAAAATCTTCGTGAATGTTTTTGTCATATTAAAATTGCAGACGGAGACAGGCTGTTTATTGCCGGAAAGGAAATTTCCCCGAAGGATGCGCCTGATATTTTTGATTAAAACTACCCCCCAAAGTGAATGCAACACGACGTAAATAATTCAAAGTTTTTTTATTATACCAGCTTGCCCTTCAGAATGACAGAATACTCCCTCTCCTATGGGAGAGGGATAAAGGGAGAGGGCTGGTTATTGGAAGATAGGAGGGTAGGAGGATTGGAAGATAAGCTTTTTAACGTAAATAGCTTACCCTCATACCTTCTTAGCTTCCAACT
This sequence comes from Candidatus Gastranaerophilales bacterium, assembly GCA_944323095.1. Lineage (GTDB taxonomy): Bacteria > Cyanobacteriota > Vampirovibrionia > Gastranaerophilales > Gastranaerophilaceae > Stercorousia. The sequence continues at coordinate 4,626 of CALURE010000060.1, read as the reverse complement.
TTCTTAATTGGCGGACATCCTGAATTTCTGATATAGTAAAATCTTTTAATATGCCTGTTATATATATTTAACCATACAATATAAGTATTTGCTATTTTTAAAAAATAGTAAATAATATAAATAAAAGGATTTTATATGGATTTAAAAAACCATAATCATGTTGTTCAAATTTTAAAAGACGTTGAATGCTTTAAAGATGTTATAAATGAGTTTTTAAAATATTTTTTTAAGGAGTAATCAATTGAGAAATGTATAGAGAGTGAGGATTAAATGATTAAAAAATTTTTAATATGTTTATTTACGTTAACGTTAATTATAGGAGGTGCCGGCATGAGTATGGCAAAAAACAATAATTGGGACAAAACCTTTGCTAAAAGCGATAAAGTTAATGTTAAAAAAGTAAGTTTTAAAAACAGATACGGGATTACGCTTGTCGGAGATTTATATACTCCGAAAAACAAACCGTCTGATAAAATGGCTGCAATAGCTGTCAGCGGTCCTTTCGGCGCTGTAAAAGAGCAGGTTTCGGGACGTTATGCGCAGACGATGGCGGAGCGCGGATTTGTAACTCTTGCATTTGACCCTTCATATACGGGTGAAAGCGGAGGCGAGCCGAGAGATGTTGCATCACCTGATATTAATACGGAAGATTTCAGTGCTGCAGTGGATTTTTTAAGCAATCAGGATAATGTAGACCCTGAAAAAATCGGGATTATCGGTATATGCGGTTTTGGCGGATTCGGTTTAAATGCTGCGGCTATTGATACCAGAATTAAAGGAACTGTGACCGTAACTATGTATGATATGACACGTGTTACAGCCAGAGGATATTTCGATTCTATGGATGAAAAAACACGTTATGAATTAAAAGAAACACTTAATAAACAAAGAACGGAAGATTTTAAAAACGGAACTTACGCAAAAGCTTCCGGACTGCCTGACAAGCTGACAGGTGACGAACCTCAGTTTGTAAAAGATTATGTAGGCTATTACAAAACAAAACGCGGATTTCATAAACGTTCAATCGGTTCAAACGGCGGTTGGAACAAAACGTCATCACTTTCATTAATAAATATGCCGATTCTTGCATACAGCAATGAAATCCATAATGCTGTTTTGATGATTCACGGTGAAAAAGCGCACAGCAGATATTTCTCCGAGGACGCATTTAAAAAATTAAAAGGTGATAACAAAGAGCTTTATATTGTAGAAGGTGCAAATCATGTTGATTTGTATGACAACCTTGAAAAAATTCCGTTTGATAAAATTGAACAGTTTTTTAACACATATTTAAAATAGAGTGCTGGCTGCAGCCGAAAGTTAGAATTTATAAGAGGGGTTTAACCCCTCTTAATTTTTGAAATCTTATTTCAGTCATCCCGAAGGAGCGTGCCGCTCCACCCGCCCAATTTGGTTTTGCATAAACTTTTCAAGTCATTCTGAGCCGACAGGCGAAAGAATCCAGCCTATAATAGCTGACGGATGTCAGGAAGTCCGGAAGTCAGGCTGGTATAATAAATGAGTATTGTAATATTATACCAACACTGCTATAAATGAAATTAGCCTGCCCTCTTGCCTTCTGTCTCTCTGCCCTTCTGATAATTAGCCCTCACCCCAACCCTCTCCCACAGGAGAGGGGGTTATCTGTCATCCCGAACTTAGATTGACCTCTGTGTTTCGGGATCTGAATAGAGATGCTGTCCGTATTGGGACATTTTGCACGAAATCATAGATTTAGGTAAAAGCAGTCAAATAAATTCAGTATGATGTTTTTACCAATCGGTGATGTAACCCGCGATAAAAGTTCCTAGTTTTTATCGGGCAAAAAAATTTTTTTCCGGTTTTTAAAACCATCTGTGATGAATATAAAAATTCCCCAAAATAATTTTAATATAGGAAATACTTCAAATGTCAGATGGAAATCAATACCCCGTTTTAATCCTAATCATATAACAAGGAATATTGTCGAACAATTTAAATTCAAAAATGAACTTCTGGGAGATATGTTTGTTCAAGGAAGCCATACAGGGCAGTTTACAAACTATTTTGAAACTGTAATAAAAAATCGTTTCGGCAAAACTTTCGGACGTGAACTCTTTTCTATTGCTCCGGAAAACGGAGATATGATTGGTTATGACATAAAAATTAATCCTGAATACAGACAAAAAAATCATCGTTTTGGAGAGATTTTGAGATTGTTTTCCGTTATGGAAATGCTGGCAAATAGCAGTTCGGGTATTAAAATTGTCTCAAAAGACACTGCAATTTATTTTCATTCAAAATATAAATTTATCCCCGACTTCAATGAATTTTCAAAACGCGACAGTATTTTGCACGATATAATCAGTGATAAATCTCCTGAATTTAGTCCGTTGTCTGATGAGGCACAAGATATGCTTTCAAAAATTAATTCGGCAGGTGATAATTTGGAATTGCAAAGAGAATTAACATCAAAAACAAATGATCTTGCAAGACGGTATATAGAATTTGCGCTTGAAAAACCGGATCCGCAAAAAAATCATCCTTTAAATTCTTGTATAGATATGATTTTGACAAGAGAAAATGTTATAAAGAATAAAGAATTTTTTAATTCGCTTTTTGAAAAACATGGAATTGATTTTAGAATAAGCTGAGCTGTTCGGAATTATCTTTTTCTTTGTATTCTTTATTGAATTTGCTTAAATTCAGCAAATCATCCTGAATTTTTGTTAAAAACGGTGAAACAGGCAGATTTTTAGGTGTTCCGAGCCAGAATCTTTTTTCTGCGTGTGATAAAAAGAGACGTTCTTTCGCTCTTGTCATGCCGACATAAAGGAGTCTGCGTTCTTCTTCGATTTCTTTTTCTTCTTTTGCGCGGTAAAGGGGAAGTATGCCGTCTTCAAGTCCTGCTATAAACACGCATTTAAATTCCAACCCCTTTGATGCATGAAGTGTCATCAGAGTAATTCTATCAGCGCGTTTGTCAAGTGCGTCAGCTTCTGTTAGAAGCGAAACCTGATGAATAAATTCATTTTTGTCTTTTGAATTTTCTGCAATATTAAGCAAATATTGAATTATATAATCATCAATTTCAAAATTTCCGTTTTCAATTTGTTCGTAAACAGGCGATTCATCATTAAGGCTGTTCAAAAGTTCCATAACAGGTTTTTGTTCACACAATAAATCGTTTGAAAGTTTAACAAACGGCATGCCCGTTCTTTTTAGCGCTTCTATAATCGGCGGAAGCTGCGAAGATGTACGGTAGAGGATTGCAAAATCCGAGAAAGAATAATCAGTATCGTCTCCTGTGCTTCTTTGAGAATCTATGGAGAAAAAACTGTGCCCACCGATTAGATTTTCAATTGTGCTTGCAATAAATTCGGCTTCTGCTTTGTCTGTCGGAGCTTTATGGATTGTAATTTTTTCATGAGGTCTGTCAAAGACTGACACTATATTAAAGCAGTTAATCATCTGATTTGATGCGTCAACTATGCTGTTTGTCGAGCGGTAATTGTTTTTGAGGCTGATAGTTTGAGTATCAGGGTAATCAATTTTGAAGTTATTGAAAAATTCGGCATTCCCTCCCCTAAAACCGTAAATTGCCTGATTTGGATCTCCGATAACAAATATATTGCCGTTTTGAGGGACAAGAAGGCGGATTAATTTATACTGACTTTCGTCAATATCCTGATATTCATCAACAGATATGTATTTAAAGCGTTCGCGGTAATTTTTAAGTAAATCTTCATTTTCTTCAAGCAATTTTACTGTCAGGGTGATTAAATCGTCAAAGCTGAGAGCGTTTTCAAGGAGTTTTTCATCTTTACACAGAGCTTTTTCCTGTTCGGACATTACGGTAAAATCTTTAGCCAGTCCTGCTGTTTCGTAATTTTCTTTCAGAATTGAAAAACAGAGCGAGTGGAATGTGTGAATATTCAGCTTTTCTGCTCCCGAACTCAAAAGTTTGTTAAGTCTTTCGCGCATTTCCTGTGCGGCTCTGCGGGTAAAAGTTATTGCAAGGCAGTTTTCGGATTTGATATTTTTTTCATTAATAAGGTATGCGATGCGCCTTGTTAAAACCGTTGTTTTGCCGGATCCGGGGCCTGCAATAATTAAAAGCTGATTATTTTCGTTTTGTACAGCATTTTGCTGATATTCATCAAGACCTGATTTGCGTGCCTGAAGTATATCTGCTTGTTCTTTTTGTCTATATGTTTGAGCAGGCGCAAAAAACTGTTGTTTTACGGATGTTTCTTCCGGCAAATCAATTGCAAGTTTAAGATTTACGGAATTTTTTTTTACAAGTTCATTTTCTTCAAACAACCTGATAATGCCGTATTCACCGTCAAAACCTGCATGTTTTATAACTTTTCCCTGTCTCAAGCGTGAGACAGCTTCTCCTAATAGTGTTGAGGTTTTAGAAATTTCATCGACAGGCACATCTTGTAATATTGCAAGTTCAGAGCCGAAAGTGTTTATCAATCTTTCGTATTCATATGTAACCGATTTGCTTGATGCCCCGACTCCTTTAATTTCAGCAATCATTTCCTGCAAAGGCACGAGACTGAAAACTTTTCCTGCAGTTTCAGGAGGGGTTATAATTTCTTTTCTGTCCGAAAGTTCATTCACGCGGTACAAAACTCCTAT
>CALURE010000059.1 GCA_944323095.1 Candidatus Gastranaerophilales bacterium | reverse complement strand
TTGAATGAGATTGCTGAATAAACAATCCTGTAATTTTGCTGTTATAAAAAAGTAAATATTAATAATATTTACTTTTAGTGTGTAATGTTGTAAAATATAAAACGGGTAAGTTCCTAAAGAACCTCCGCGACACACACTGATTACGAAAAAATCGGTCAGGAAAGGAGGACAAAATGACCAGGACATTAATTAAAAAAGTCCTAGCAGCACTAGGACTTTTATTAAGATTAATTTCTGAGTTAATCTAGGGAAGTTAAGAAAGATCTTGGGAGCCTCTAACCTCTCAAGGTCTTTTCCCTATACATATTATAACATATATTTTATACTTTTCAAGTGCTTATTGTATTTCAAATTTTTAGTTAGTAGGTTGGGATAAGCAAAGCGTTCCCACCAGAATGTTTTTTATTATTTTCAACCGGCTGGATTCTTTAGGGAGCGAGCCGCTCCACCCACCAAACAGTATTATTACTTATTTGTCTTAGTTTCTTAAATATTAGAGGTTCAGAAGAACTGAACCCCTCTGATGTTGGGAACGCTTCGCTTATCCCAACCTACCAACTTTTTAATAACAGACGTATTACAGGTTCAATCATACGGAAAAACTTTATAGTACAAACAATATGTTGTCGCAGCTTTTTCCTTTTCATGTTAAAATTTTTTTATGGAAGAATTTACGCATTATACCGTGATGAAGTATGAAGCAGTCGACGCACTCAAATGTCAGTCAGGCAAAATTTATGTTGACTGCACTCTTGGAGGCGGCGGGCACTCTGAATTAATTTTAAAAAGAATTCAGCCGGATGGCCGTTTGATTGCTTTTGATATTGATGAAGATGCGATAAAAGCATCAAAAGAACGACTCAAAGATTACAAAAACTTAACAATTGTGAAAGATTCCTATACAAATATTAAAAAAGTTTTACAAAATCTCGGGATTGAAAAAATTACTGGCGGAGTGCTTTTTGACCTTGGAGCTTCATATCATCAGTTTCACAAAGGCGAACGCGGATTTTCATTTTCAAAAGAGGCTCCTCTGGATATGAGATTTAATCAGGATGCCCAATTTTCTGCCTATGATGTTGTAAATACTTATTCAGAAGATGAATTAGTCAGGATATTTTCTGAATACGGAGAGGAAAGATTTTCAAAAAGAATTGCAAAAAAAATTGTTGAGCAGAGAAAACTCAAAAAGCTTGAAACGACAACAGAACTCGCTGATTTAATCGTAAACTGCACCCCGCATATAAAATCTTCAATTCACCCTGCAACCCGTGTATTTCAGGCAATCAGGATTGAAGTAAATCATGAGTTAACAAATGTAAAAAATACTCTGAATGATGTGTTGGATTTGTTGGACTTTGGTGCTATAATAAGTGTAATAAGTTTTCACTCATTAGAAGACAGGTTGGTGAAACACTTGTTCAAATACCACTCGCAGAGGTGTCATTGTGATAAATCTCAGATGATTTGTAAGTGTCCGCCTCCAATTCTGGAACTGGTAAACAAAAAACCGGTAACAGCGAGTGATGAGGAGATTAATAAAAATCCGCCTTCAAGAAGTGCGAAACTGAGAATAGCCCGCTGCATAAGGCATTAATATGAAGGGTAAGATACGGAAGTTGGGGTAGAGACTTGAACACAGCAAGAGTAAGAACAGAAGAATTCTATACAGAACAGCAGGAAAATAATTCTAACAGATCTTATGTTAGCAATCCGGAAGATAATCAGGTTATTGAAGGTTATTTCCAGAAGGAGATTTCACAAAAAGCAATGGCAATAAGAAAAGTTAATAAAACTTTATGCGGATTACTCGGAATAGCAGTGCTTGTTGCATTTGTCAGCTACTACTTTGCGATGTCTGATGAATTGACTTTGAATAAACTCAGCCGCCAGATAAGCACCCTTAACGACGAAAATGCTGATCTTCAAAACCAGCTTGACAGATTAAAATCTTTTAATAATGTTGACAGCAAAATGAATGAATACAATAAACTTCAAAAAGCTGCTAAAGTTATTGAAGTTCAGGCGGTAAATACGGTAGCACCTGTTGTTGCAAAACCTGCTAAAACTGCATCTTTTAACTGGGCTATCGGATATTAATTTATGGAGAATATAATACTCTTTGCCGTTCCGTTTATTTGTTTTATTGTTTTTGTTTCAATCCAGCTTATTTCTACAAAACCGAATGGTAAAATAATCAAGAAGTATGGCAAACCGGTAAAATATTTTTCAAACAAAAAATGCTGGAATTCTGTTCCTATGCGCGGAACATCTGTTGGATTGTATGTTTATTCTGATTTTATAATTCTTTTAGATGGCAGGAAAGAGTATTTTTTAGACAGAGCATTTAAAAATCTTAAATTGTATGGAAGTATTTTGATCAAAATATTTGAAATAGATATTGGCCAAGGGAAAACGCTTCAAATTAATATAAATTTGCAGCAAGAAAAGTTGTTAAAAGAATTTTTTGGATTGGAAGATAAAAATATTTAACTAAAGTATGAACTTTGTCATACTAAAGTATGAAGTTTTGTAAAATTTATTAAAGTTTTTTCATACCTGTGCCGTAAATATAGTTGAAGGCATGTATGTAAGGAAATTTTAATGAAAAAAGAAGAGAAAAATAACGGTGTGTCACTTTTTTCACAATCAGATTATATGATTGGCGAAGATCCTATTGAAGAAATTTTTGCACTTAATTTAGGAGATTTTATTGCTGAAAACCTCATATCAGAAGATCTTGCACGAAAAATCGGAAAAAATGTAAAAGATAAAAAAGCAGGATTAATAAATCAGCTTAAAGAATTAATATCTATTTACTCTATGCAGAACACACTGTGCGTTTTAAGTTTTGATAATGATGAAAAAAATGCGATTTTTACCTCAGTTGCAGAAACAATAAAACAAATGCTTGAAGTTGCTTCATGCAGTATTTATTTAGAGAAACAGAATAAACTTGAGCTTGCCGGTTCTACGTGTGAAAACGAGAAAGAATATATTATTGATGAAAATTCTCCCGCAGGAAAAGCATTTATATCACAGGAAACAGTATATCATAATGAATTAATTGCCGTTCCAATGTATTGCAATATAAAATCCACAGGTGTTATTGTTGTTGGAAGGGAAAAAGAAGTTAATTCTGAGTATATAAGACTTTTAGAAAGTATTGCAATCCTTTTTGCAACATCAATGACGCTTCAAAATCAAATAGATGAAACAAATAAGATTATTGTGGATGAACATACTTCTGCTGCTGATTTACAGCATGCAAGAGCTGAACTTACGGCATTGATAGGCGACTTATGCGACTACCAGCAGAGTTTTGTAGAAAACCTTGCTTATGCTGTAGACACAAAAGGGCAATATACTGTTGCACATTCAAAAAATACAGCGAAACTTGCCAGAGAAGTTTGCAGGAAGCTAGGTTTGAACGAAAAAACAACAGATTTGATATATTATGCCGCCTTGCTTCAAAACATCGGAAAAATTGCTTTGCCTGAAAGAATTTTTGCAGACAACGGCAAACTTTCTTCTGATGATTTGAAAAAGATTCAAGAACATGCAAATGTCGGAGTACATTTGTTGATGAATATAAACTTTTTATCAGAAGTTGTTCCTTATATAACATATCAAAAAGAAAGATACGACGGCTCAGGTGAACCGGAAGGCCTTAAAGGTCAATCTATACCGTTCGGTTCAAGAATAATTGCTGCAGCAGATGCATATTGCGCTATGACATCTGACAGACCTTACAGAAAGGCAATGCCTGCTGAAAAAGCATTAGGTATTATGAAAGAAGAAGCTGGCACAAAATGGGATCCTGTTGTCGTAAATGCGTTAAGCGAGGCCGTAAATAAATAAACCGGCTGATATCATATACAGAAAAGAATCGTTTATAAATTAAGCGGTTCTTTTTTATTTTTTGAAAGGAACTTTCCTTCTCGCGGGAGAGGGTTTATTAAGAGGGTAGGAAGGCAAACTATATCCTTATAATAGCAGAGCAGAAGCAGATTTATATATAAAATTAGAAATTCCATTAAACGCTAAATATTGGCGAGATGATCCCGAATATTGCGGAACTCCCGGCAAAAAAGATGCCGAACAAAAAGCCAATGGTTCAGGCTGTGCAGCAAGAATAATAGAAAACGGCTGGACAATGGATTATTAAAATAAAATACATCCGGATTAGTTCATAATCCGGATGTATTCCTTTTAAATATATTCACATCTTTTAACTCTTCTCTTTTTACAACAAGACCGCATTTGGAACATGCCAGAATTTCACCGGTGCTGTCGACAGGAAGAAAAACATGATCGCATTCTTCGAAATTTTCAATATCATCCTGCGCAAACGGATCAAAATTTTGCACACGCTTATATTTTTTACCCGTAATATATTTTGTTATAAGTTCAAACAAATACATAGGCTATAATTCAAAACAATCCGGCAAAAGCGCTTTTAGCTGGGTAACCTTTATTCCCTCTTCAGACTGCATAATGACATCAATATCATCATCAGTACGAAATTCGGTTAAAACCTGTCTGCAGGCTCCGCATGGAGTGCAGTTTTTCTTTTTGGGAGAATATATTGCAACAGCCTTAATTTTCTTCTCTCCTGCGGCTATTGCAGAACCAACAGCATTTCTTTCAGCGCAAATTGTCATACCGTAACTGGAATTTTCAAAATTACATGCCGTATAAACATTTCCGCTGTCAGCTAAAACACATGCGCCTACCGGAAATTTAGAATACGGTACATAAGCATTTTGCGATACCTGCTGTGCCAATTTTAACATTTCTTCGTAATTCATATTTTTATATTAACGTTTTTATAAAATTTTAAATCCATTAATTATATGAAATTATGCTATAATTAAATTATGAAAAATATTCTTATCAAAGTTATCTTTGTTATGTTTTTGATAATTTCTCCGGCTTATGCCGTGACTTTTGACGTGCTAGTGCTTCCGGCAGACCTTTTTAATACTAAAGAAAATTATTATTACTTTGATGAACCTTCCGAAATTTTTGCAAATGATATTATTAGCAGCTTTAATGCCACAAACGGGAAAATTAAATCTCCGCTGCTTCCTGAAATCAGAGCAGGATTTAATAAAAATCAGGAACTAAAAAAAGAGACAGATAATGCATTAAAACAGTTCAAAAATAAAAACAAAATTGATTATCAATTATTCAAAAAAGCAGGAGAAAATTTTGACTGCAAATCAGTACTTATAATATCAAGTTCTGTTAAAACCAACCAGAACACACCAAAGCGGAGTATCTGGGAAGTTTTGGAAATCACATCGGCTTTTGATATAACATATCCGTATAAATTGGAAACATCAATTGTTTTACTGGATACGGTAAACGATCTTGTAATGTGGAGTAATAATTTCACGGCACGAATAGGCGATAATACCAACAATTTCAACGCAAAAAATTATGCACAGGCAAATGAGAAATTGGAAAAAATAAAATTGTATTCAAAAAATATTATAGCCCCTTCGGTATCCCAAAATATTACACTTAGATTTTTCCCGAAAACAATTCGGCCAGTGAAAGAAAATTTTGAAAATACCGGAGGCAATCCTTTAAGATTTGAAAAAAATATTCCCGAGAAACCCAAATCAGATAAATCGCAAAAAGAAGAATTTTACGGAGATATGATATATGAATTTTAATTTATCGGGTTTGTAATTGTGTTCCTTCTGTCCTTAATTTTATCGTATGTATTTTGCAGATGTGGTTTGTCTTCGTTTATTTTTTCCTGAAGTTTATTAGGGTTAACCTGCTGAACCTGCTCGGGCCTTTCTATTTCATTTTTTTCGGGGCGCGTCATTGTTTGGTTTAACTCAACCTGCGCGGGTGTATTTGCTGCACTCTTATCAAGTTCGCAAAATCTGTCGCGGGCATCTAAAAACGCAATTAATGCAACAATTAATATAGAACAAAATATTAAAAAATTTTTCATATATAAAACCTTTCTTAAAACTAATTTATTTTAACATTTTTCAAATGATTAAACATTAAACAATAATTTAATATTTATTACTTGCACAAAGTTTTGTGAAATGATAAAATATTTTTGTAATACAGAAAGAGGAAAATTTTATGGCAAGATTAATAAGACCGAGCTGGGCAATAAGATGCGTTCAGTCAGGTTGCAAAACATTATTCGAAGTAGCAAAATTAGAAGACGGCAAACAGCAGGAAGTTGTATGCCCGAATTGCGGCGAACATTATGTTTATCCGATTTATGATGACGAAAATAAAGAAAATTAGGTTTTACCGGTTATGTACTCTCCTTGTGAGGAAGGCTTGAAATGTTTGATTTCGAGGAGGATGACATAATTGTTTAACAATACTGACAAGCACTACAACCAGTTCAGCGCTCATTTAAAAAATAAATTCGGTGTTAAAGTATATAAAATTACACTTGATGCCGGTTTTTCATGCCCGAACAGAGACGGCACAATTTCAACTGGCGGCTGCATATTCTGCGATGACGGAGGAAGCTTTTCTCAGGCGCATTCAAATCTTTTATCAATAGAAGAACAGGTAAATGTCGGAGCTGAAAAATTAAAAGAACGTTTTAAAGCTCAAAAATTCATGTCATATTTTCAAGCGTTTTCAAATACCTATAAACCTGTAAAAGAACTTGAAAAAATATATAATTCGGCACTCAATCATCCTGACATTGCTGGAATTTCAATCGGAACACGTCCTGATTGTATTGATAATGAAAAAATTAAGCTTATATCCGGTTTTAAAGACGATTATTATACATGGATTGAATATGGTCTGCAATCAATCCACGATGAAACTCTGAAAAAAATTAACCGCGGACACAACTTTGACTGTTTTTTAAAAGCTTATGAAAAAACAAAAGAAGCCGGTATAAATGTCTGTGTCCATGTAATTTTCGGTCTCTGGGAAAGTCATGACAAAATTATGCAGACAGCGAAAAAACTTGCTGAATTAGGGGTTGACGGAGTAAAAATCCACATGCTATGTGCTCTTGAAGGTACAAAACTGGCTCAAATATATAGAGAAGGCGGCATAGAATTTATGAACGAAGATGAATACGTTCAGACAGTCTGCGATTTTCTTGAATATTTACCGCAGACAACCACAATTCACCGCCTTGCCGGAAACGGATTAAGCTCTGAATTAATCGCCCCGCAATGGCTCGGTAAAAAGTTTGACTGCCTGAACAAAATCGACAGAGAATTTATTAAGAGAAATTCATATCAGGGAAGCAAATTTATTTACAAATAAACCGAAACGTGAGATAATATTTTAGAAAATGTAACATTTTTTTACGAAAAAATTTTCCGGATAGCAAAAATTTTTCTTGACATACATTAATACACTTGAAAAATTAATGGAGATTAATATGTTAACAGTACAGCCTAAAATTTCTAACAATTACGGTCTTACATTCGGAGCATCGAACCAAAACAAATTAACTCCGGAAGAAATTGAAGAAAGAAAATATAAAGAAACACGTGCTAAGTTAAAAGAGAATCAGAAAGAACTCTTAAATCTTGCAGAAGACGATGATGATTTTAAGGTGCCGGAAATTGCAAAAACTGCATTAAAAGGCGGTGCTTTCATAACAACAGGCCTTTTGGGCGGTATGGCTGCAGGTTTCGGGACAAAGAAAACTATTCAGTTATTGTCCGAAACGAATAAATTATCAGCTGTTCAAGCTTTAAAACAACAGATAAAAGCAACAAATACATTTATAAAAGAAACAGCAAAAACAATCAAAACAAAATTCTTAGCCTCAGATGCTTACAAAATGCCTGCAAATAAAATAAATAAATTTGCAGAAACAAAAGTAGGCAAACCCGTTGTAGGTTTCTTTAAAGCTATAGGCAAAGGGGTTTCTACTGTTTACAACGCTGTAAAAACGGGCATAACAAAAATTTATAACAAAATCAGAGGTGTAAAAAAAGAAACTTACGAAAAAGCGGCAGTTAACTTTATGGGTGCATCCGGCGGTGTTGCATCTGGTGTAACAGCTCTTAAAGAACAGGATGAAGCAAAGGATAAAGAATAATGGCTATTTCTTTAAATGACAGACTTACATTCACATCCAATACGCAAACCGCAAAACCTGATAAAGATAATGATACAGAAAAAAAAGTTATAACCGGTGGCGGTGCGATAGCTGCTACAACTTCTGCGGCAAAAGCACGGGCTGCAAAATCATTTGATGTGTTCAATTCGGCTTCTAAAGTATCAAAGGGAATGCAAGGCTTTACAGAAACTACTAAAACAGTAAAAAATGTTGCAAAACAATCAAAAGGTCTATGGGCAAAAGTAACAGAAAATGCTAAATGGGCTAAAAACAGCATTCTTAACTGGGGGGGAAAATTCAAAAATATGAAATACATCAAACCGCTTGTTGAAAACAGATTATTCAAAGCAGGAGCAGGCGCTTTAGGCTACGGCTTCGGATTTGTAACTCTTGCATCAGGGATTGCCGATATTGCAAAAGTTACAACAGAAATGGTTGAAAATAAATTAAATAATTAAAAGTTGTTAAATATATAAAATCGTGCTAAGCTTTGCTTATGCACGATTTTGTTTTAAGAGAATTAAAAAATGCAGATTTAAAAAAAGAATTAAACAGCATAGGATTTGAC
>CALURE010000058.1 GCA_944323095.1 Candidatus Gastranaerophilales bacterium | reverse complement strand
AAAAGGAATAGTTAAATGTTCAAAAAAATAATAATATTATGTTTAATATTGAATTTTACGGGCCTGAATGCTTTTTCGGCAGACGACATAGGAAACACGGTCAATGAAAAAGAATACCCAGCTGCAGATGCCGTTTTGCCTAAAAAGACAGGTGATGCAGACTTTATCATAGAAGGCTCTGTTGAAAAAAATATAGACATGACGCTTGACAAATGCATAGAACTTGCACTCGGAAACAATCCGCAGATCAATGCTGCATTCCATGATATTCTTGCATCTGATACAAGAATTAAACAGGTCTGGTCAAATTATTTCCCGAAACTAAGCTGGCAGACAGGATATACCAGAATTCGCCAATTACAGTTATCAGATGCTTTAGGAAGAAATTTGACGTTTAATTACTACATTCTCGGTCAGGTAACCTTACAGCAGATGCTTTACGACTTTGGAGTTACACAAAATCAGGCTACAATAAGACGTCTGGATTATGAAGCATATAAAACAACTTTAGGCGCAACAATCAACGATATAATTTATCAGACAAAAGACGCATATTACAACCTTTTATTTGCATTTGAGAATAAAAAAGTTGCGGAAGATACCGTCAATAAATTTGAAATGTTTTACAATCAGGCGAAAGCATTCTATGAAATCGGCATGAACCCGAAAGTCGACGTAACAATTGCAGAAGTTAACCTGAGTAATGCAAAACTGCAGCTTATTCAGGCTGATAATGCAGTAAATCTTGCGATTGCAAAACTAAATAATGTAATGGGTGTCCCTTTTATTGATAAATACAACGTTCAGGAAAGATTAAAATACGAACCGGTTGACATTACTTTTAACGGTGCAATAGACATTGCAAGAGAAGCCCGGCCTGAATTAAAACTTGCAGAACTAAAAGTTGAAAGCGCAAATCAAACACTTAAACTTGTAAAAAAGTCATACTTCCCGACACTATCCGTTGAAGGTCAATTTCAAATAGGCGGTAAACACTGGACATCCAACCATGGTTATAATATAGGCGGATATTTGAACTTCCCGACTGTTAACGGAATGTTGATTAAAAATGAAATTAAAGAAGCAAGATACCTTTACGACAAAGAAATAGCCAATGCTAAAAACACACAAAATCAAATCTATCTAGAAATTCAAAACGCATACCTGCTGCTTGAAGAAAAGAAAAACCAGATGCCTGTTGCAATGCTGGGTGTAAAACAGGCAAAAGAAAATTATGAACTCTCTTACGGTCGCTACCGCGTAGGAGAAGCCGACCCGACAGAACTTAAAGACGCGCAAATAAACTACCAGCAGGCACAATTAAGCTACTATAATGCGCTTTACCAGTACAATTCAGCAAAAGCTTCTCTTGAAAAAGCAATCGGAAAAAATCTTAATCCTGATAACAGCAGCATTGTAAAATTAGGTGAATAATTTTGTAAACAAATATTAACAAATCAATTACAAAAAAAGCAATTTTTTCTCAAGAATATACTTTATATATATGTAAGAGATATAAAGAGAGAGAAAAGAGATTATGCAAAACACCGCAAACAGACAATTTGGAACATTAACAATTAAAAAAAATCAAAAAGCCGAACATAAAGAATTCAATATAGAAGATTATAATTATCTTGAAAAGAAAGACAGAAGAATGCGTTTCAATAACTCAAGGGATCCTATATATTATGTCTTTGATGTTATTGAAAACAGACCGGTAACAACTCTGGCAAAAGAATTTGTAAAGGATTCATTCTTTGAAATAGCAAATTTTGTATCACAAGTCGTTAGATAATCAATAGGAAATTAGGAAAAAAGGAATATTAAAAAGATGGTATTTAAACCATCTTTTTTTTAGGACTTATATCGTAGTTTACACTAAATTACATGTCATTCTATGCCATCAGCCGAAAGAATCCAGTTATAATGGCTGACAGAGGGCAGGAAGCCCGGAAAGCAAACCAGTTTAGAAGATAGGAAGCTAAGAAGGTATGAGGGTAAGCTATTTAAATTAAATAGCATATCTTCCAATCTTCCTACCTTCATATCTTCTAATAATCAGCCCTCACCCCAGCCCTCTCCCATGGGAGAGGGAGTATTGCGTCATCCCGAACTTGATTCGGGATCTCAAGAAACAATAGCATGTCATTCTGCCCTCTGAACTTCTGTACTTCCATTATAGGCTGGATTGCGTCGCATCCACTCGCAATGACGGCAATGATTTCCCTCTCCAGGGGAGAGGGATTAAAGGGAGAGGGCTATTTATTACTAACAAATTATAAATTAAAAGATGCGGCTATTTATTCTTCTTTCTGGTATAATAATAAATAAAAGAAAGGATTTGCCATGAAAGAACGAATAGTTACAGGTATGAGATCAACAGGAAAATTGCACCTCGGGCACTATCTCGGGGTAATTCAAAATCTTGTAAAATTACAACATGAATATGAAAGTTTCTTTTTTGTGGCAGACTGGCACGCACTTACAACAAAATACGATAAAACAGAAACACTTAAACAGGACATAATAGATGTTGTTATAGACTGGCTTGCCTGTGGGATTGATCCTGATATTGCAACTATATATGTACAGTCACTCGTCCCGCAGATAGCAGAACTCAATGTATATCTCAGCATGGTAACCCCGCAAAACTGGGTTGAACGCGATCCCTGCCTTAAAGATATGGCTAAAATTCTAAGAACAAAAGAAGGCGCGAATTCACAGATAAGTTACGGGCTTATGGGTTATCCTGTTTTGATGAGTGCTGACATAATGATGTTTAACGCAAATGCTATTCCCGTCGGCATTGATCAGGTTGCTCATATTGAAATTACAAGAGATATCGCAAGACGGTTCAATAATATATATAAAACAGACTTTTTCAATGAGCCAAAAGCGCTTTTAAACAACTGTTCTCTTATTTGCGGGCTTGACGGAAATAAAATGGGCAAATCTTTTCAGAATGATATAAAAATATCCGATACTGAAGAAGTTACTGCAAAAAAAATAATGACCGCAATTACTGACAGAAGCCGTATGAGAAAAGATGATCCGGGACACCCTGCAGACTGTG
This sequence comes from Candidatus Gastranaerophilales bacterium, assembly GCA_944323095.1. Classification (GTDB taxonomy): domain Bacteria; phylum Cyanobacteriota; class Vampirovibrionia; order Gastranaerophilales; family Gastranaerophilaceae; genus Stercorousia. The sequence continues at coordinate 5,642 of CALURE010000058.1, read as the reverse complement.
AAGTTGCGTTCAAATACTGGCAGATTTTTGGCAAACCCGAGCAGGTTGAAACCGTAAAATACGAGTGTGAAAAAGGACTTCGCGGCTGCGCTGACTGCAAACGCGAACTCGGGAGAATAATTAACGAAAAATTTGCTCCTATAAGAGAAAAACGACGTTACTATGAAGCACACCCCGAAGAAGTAAAAAGGATTATCCTTGAAGGCTCTGAAAAAGCTAGAATAGAAGCTCAAAAAACACTTGATGCTGTCAGAAATATTATTGGAATGTATTAACGTGTTTATCAGGCGGGAACACTTTATCCCGCCCTACAGACTTCCAAGTCATTGCAAGCGTATGCGAAGCAATCCAGCCTATTATGGAAGTCCAGAAGTTCAGAGGGCAAGAGGGCAGGCTATAATGGGCTAACGGATGTTAAGAAGTTCGGAGGGTAAGCCAATTTAGAGGGTAGGAAGCTAAGAAGGTATGAAGGTAGGCTATTTACGTTAAACAGCTTATCTTCAAATCCTCCTACCCTCTTATCTTCTAATAATCAGCCCTCACCCCGCCCCTCTCCCACAGGATAGGGAGCATCAGTCATTCTGAGGGAGCGTGCCGCTGTCTTGCAATTACGGTATCAATTCCCCTCCCTTGAGGGGAGGGGATTAAGGGGTGGGTGACTTTCAGAAGTCAGGAAGTTTAGAAGGTAAGCCATTTACATTAAATAGCTTAACCTCTAATCCTCCTACCCTCCTATCTTCTAACCAGCTCCTCTCTAACTCTCTCCCACAGAAAAAATTCGTCGCAAATAAAAAAGCCGTACGTGACGGCCAATCTCATATTTGGTAAAAGGTTAATGTGTGTGTAGGAGAAAATAAAGAAAAAGAAAATGGTTTATATTTACATGTATGCCACAAGTTTAGATATCTATAACATATACTTAATATATATTTACAAAATAAATGCCAGTAGATTTGCGGGGTTTATATTACAGTTTACACTAATTTCCTACCTTCATATCTTCTAATAATCAGCCCTCACCCCAGCCCTCTCCCATGGGAGAGGGAGCATTGCGTCATCCCGAACTTGTTTTACAAAGCGAATCAAAAAAATTGTTATCATCCTGAATTTTTTACATTAAATAGCCTATCTTCTAATCCTCCTACCCTCTTATCTTCCGATAAGCATGTAGGGTGGGATAAGCGCAAGCGTTCCCACCAGACAGCATAATCACAGTTTAGCCTGACTTCTGCGTAACAAAAAACAGACTCCTAGAAGTCTGTTTTTTGTTTTATTAATTTCTTGAGCCTAGTAATTCATTTCCCAGTTGTCTTGCAATATCTTTGAAAAACAACGCAATGCGCACAATGTGCTATTAGAGGTACATTCTGTATTTGTAGAATTACATTTACTAACATCTAATTCAATTATATTAGAAGTACTTGAAGAATTGTAATTGCCTGACACTTCGCCGTCATTCCAAATATACATTCGGAACAAATCCCGCCCTGCTTTATTAGGTCCTTTTTCTCCGTTTACATCAATGAATACACTAAAAGCACGATTATTTATATTTGACTCCTTAATGCCAACAGCAGCTCCACTGCTTAAAACTACTGAATTTAAGATAGAAGCAAAATCAGAACCTATAGTAGGTCCATTTAAATTAGAATATGAATCAGCAAAACAGCCAGTATCTGTTCCACAAAATTTTACAATATTAAAATATTTCTTAAAAAATTCTTCAAAGCTTGTTGCGCCTGCATATAAATCAGTTTCTCGTAAACTCTCAACTTTTTCATCTGACATATATTTGACCATTACATTAGAAATGTCACTATATGCTTTATGCAGTTGGGTTACATATGTCTTTTTCTGCACATTGCCAATCAATGACGGCATACTGATAGCCGCTACGACACCTATTATACCGATTGTTACCAGTATTTCTGCGAGGGTGAAACCCTTTTTAAAACTTTTTTTCAACATCCGTTACTCCATCTTAATAATACCTTTTATATTATATCATTTTTCTTAAAAATTTCAACCAGTCCGTAACAGAACTTATATCGCAGTTTGCACCAGATATTAAAAAAAAACAGTCATGATGTCATTCCGAACTTGTTTCGGAATCTTAACATTATAAGACGCTGAAACAAGTTCAGCGTGACGATTGCAGCTATTCTTAGCGCTAATTGCTATACAAGTCACACGTAACATTAATTGCAATAAACTTTTTTTTAAAGTATTATATTAAATTATAGGGAATAAGGGATAGGTTATGAGAATTGATGCCAGAAATCTTATTAAAATATACGGCGACAGAAGCGTTGTAAATGATGTTTCTTTTGATATAAACAAAGGCGAGGTAGTATGTCTTTTAGGGCCTAACGGAGCAGGGAAAACAACTACGTTTTACATGGTTGTAGGACTTGTAAAACCTAACAAAGGCCACATATTTTTAGACGGTGAAGATATTTCTGCATGGCCGATGAACGAACGTGCCAGAGCCGGTATCGGATATTTGCCGCAGGAAGCTTCTATTTTCAGAAAATTGTCAGTAGAAGATAATATTAAACTCGTTCTTGAGATGAATGACAAGTTGACTGTTAATGAAAAAAAACGTAAACTGGAAGAATTGTTAACAGAATTCGGAATTTTAAAACTCCGCTCTTATGCAGCTGTATCGCTTTCCGGCGGAGAAAGAAGAAGGGTTGAAATTGCAAGAGCTCTTGCAGCAAGCCCTGATTTTATGCTGCTGGATGAACCTTTTGCAGGTATTGACCCGATTGCAATCGGGGATATTAAAGATAACATCAGAAAAATTTCTAAAGAAAAAGGCTTAGGTGTTCTTATTACCGACCACAACCCTAAAGCAACACTGTCAATCACCGACAGAGCTTATGTAATCTTTGACGGAAAAATTAAAATTCAGGGTAAAAGCGTTGATGTTGCAAATGACCCTGTTGCAAAAGAATTTTATTTAGGAAAGGATTTTGCTCTTTAATGAAAATATTTCCGAAAATAACAATTTATGACAGATATATTTTCAATCAGGTAATGATGGCAACATTTGTTGCAATATTACTTTTTACGGTTGTATGGATAGCCCCCGAAATGCTTCTTAACACTATAAAAAGGACACTTGCGGGCGAATACGGAGTAAAAACCGCCATTCTTGTAATTTTCTATGAACTTCCCAAAATCCTCGGGAAAGCTTTTCCTGTAGGCTTGCTTCTCGGCTCGCTTTTTACGTTTGACAAGCTGAGTAAAGATTCTGAACTCACAATATTCAGGGCTGTAGGACTCTCTTTTCAAAGAATTATCGCGCCCGTAATTGTTTTAAGTCTGATTGTAACATGGCTATGCTTTGTTACATGCGACAAACTTATTCCGTATTCCGTTAATAAAGCAGGGGCACTAAGAGGCGGATATATTTCTACCCAGTACATTTATACCCAGAAAGACAAAAACAATGTTCCGACAATTGCCGTTGTTGTGTCTAAATTCTCAAAAGATACAATGTATAATGTTATTGTACTGGATTTTTCAAAAAAACAATACACTGATGTTCACCAGCTTAACAATATTTTTTATGCCAAAACAGGCAAAAATTTCCCGGATAAATGGCAATTAACAGACATTACACAGTATAAAATTTCTAATGACGGAATTTTTACGGAAATAAGAAAAATTCCCCAAATGGATATTCTTCAAGGTGAATCTGCTAAAAATGCCTTCACTCTCATGACTTATTCCGTCAAAAAAGAAAGAGAAATTACAAACCATGACCTGCACAACTACATAAAACTTCTCAAAAAAGAAGGGCTTGATGAAGAATACAGATACATGCTGAATAAATATCTGCAAAGATTTTTCCATCCGTTTGTGTGTGTTTTGCTTGCAATTATGGGCGCCCTTTTAGGTTTCAGCAAACCGAGAGAACAAAGATTGGTAGGTTTCACTATTGCAATCGGCTGTATATTCTTATATTATATAACCCTGCCGTTCTTTGATCTTCTTGCAGAAAAGGGTGTACTACATCCGTTTATTACCGCTGTATTCCCGCCGTTTGCATTTCTATGCGCAATTATAGCATTCTACAAGTCAAAGGATTTATAATATGAAAAAAATATTAATTTTGTTTTTTGTACTATTCATAACAGCAGCTATGGCTAATGCGGGTGTTCCGCCTATTGATATTACTTATAATGACGGAATATACCATATTGTATTAAAAGGTGAAAAAATAAAACGTCATATAAAATTCATAAGCTCTGAAAGCTTAATCACAAACAAAGAAGCACACCAGCGGGCAAAAGCAAAATTAACTGTCAACGCTGGCTACTTTGATCCCGAAAATCAAAAAACAATATCATATATTGTAAGCGACAGAAATACGGCAGAAGATCCGCTTTTTAACGAGAATATATTAAAAAATCCTTTTTTAATGCGTAATCTTGATAAAATATTAAACCGTACAGAATTCAGGGTTGTGGAATGCGACAACAGAAAATATCATTATGAAATAGTTCCCCACAAAAGCTCTGTCGATTTCGGCTGCAACATAATAACTTCTGCTCAAGGCGGCCCGCTGATTTATCCGCAATTAAGGTTGGAGGAAGAAGCCTTTATTGTAAAAAATAAAGCCGGTGAAATTGTAAGAGAAAGCTGTTCGGTTCTGCATAAAACAGCAAGAACAATTATCGGACTTAAAGGTGATGATGCGCACATTTTAATAATAACCGACAAACATCCTATGGATATGTACGAAGTCCGCGATTACGTAATAAGCCTTGGCTTAGACAGGGCAATGGCATTTGACGGCGGCAGTTCAACATCCATGAACTATCTGGACAAATATAATGTAACTTCTGTAGGAGACGGCGCCGGAAGAAGCCTGAAATCTTTCTTGATTATAAATTAGATATCAGTAGGGCGGGATAAGTATTAAAAATCATAACAAAAGTAGGGTGGGATAAGCGTAAGCATTCCCACCTCTTAATAAATAATTTTTCAACAAGCAACTATTCACCATGATGATGGCAATGGTGGTGTTCACCAGCCCCGTGGCAGTGGCTGTGCTCTCCGCCGCAAGAATTTTCTCCAGTTGTCAAAGTCGCATTTAAATAAGAATTTACAACATCTTCAACAGGCAATTCAGGGCAGCCGGTTACAACTTGCACACCATTTTGATTAAATATTGAAAGAGGACGACCGCCCATGCCGCCTGCAAGAACTATATTGGCACCCTGTTCGGATATCCAGCTTGCACTCTGGCAGCTTATACCTTCTTCCGGAACTTTAGTTTCCATATTTAAAATTTCTTTTGTATCCGGATTAACTTCTGCAAATGTAAATGATTCACAGTGCCCGAAATGTGAACATAATTTTCCATCTTCTGTTGGAACAGCTATTTTCATGATTTTTCCTCCTTTAAATTTATCAATATTTGACTGAAGCAAAATTGCACTTTCTAATGCTTCTGTTTCCGTTATATTATGCGCAGCCGCATAAATTCGTAAAATATTTAATATATTTTCATTAATTCTGCGATTATAAGGAACTTTTTTTATACAGGTTCGCTTGCGTCCTGCATTGCATCTTTTACCGCCCCAATTTTTGTTACGGCATTCATTATAAAAATTTTCCCCGTCAAAACT
>CALURE010000057.1 GCA_944323095.1 Candidatus Gastranaerophilales bacterium | reverse complement strand
TAATAGAAAAAGAAGTAAAAATTCTTGAATGCCCTGAATGCGTAAAATCAAAAGTTGCGGAAGATCTTGAAAAAATCAAAGCCGGAGGCAGGGATTTCAATTTCTAATCTTTAAATTGATGACATTTATGAAAATACTAATCAGTTTTTTTTTCATAAAATAAAACTCCGAATTTATCAATACTTTGTTTCATGCCTTCATGACTCAAGGTTTTATAATCAGTTACATCAAATTTATAAGGTGTTGGTAAATCATCAAGTTCGCCCGCTATCCTGAAAAAATTATCATGATCATCTGTCCACACAGCAAAATCGATATCAGATCCGTTATGATAATTTCCTTTTGCCCTTGAACCATATATGATAACTTTATCTATAGCTGGTTTTGCTGAAAAATAAGCTAATAGCTCATTTACAGTCCGTTCACTTAAGCCGAAATTATTCATGAAACCCCTTTACCTGTTCGCAAAAACATTTTATTTCATCAAAATAATTTCCGGCAATATCCGGTATCATCACATTAACCTTATCTAAATTGTACTCATGAGAAGTTAAATTACGCGCACTGAGCATATCAATCCATAATTGACCATCCTTAATTACATCATTTGCAAATGCAGATTTAATTACTTCTTTCGGCAAATAAACACTAATTCCATTAATATTCAGGTAATCCTTCAAAACCTTCCAGGCTAATTCAAAACAGACTTCATAAGATTGGATTAATGCCATATGCATTAAAATATTTGAGCTGTCAGTTTTGTATGCTGAAACAGCATCCGAATATATCGAAAAAGCCCTGTTAAAATTTTCTATACGTTCACTTATCCGGGACATAGAAAACTCCATATAAATATTTATAAGATTACCACATTAAAAATAAAATAAAAGACGTTTCAGAAACGTCTTTTGTAAATGGGGCGTCTGATGGGATTCGAACCCATGCATATCGGAACCACAATCCGAGGTCTTAACCGCTTGACGACAGACGCCACAAGTTACTAATTTATAATATCATAAAAAAGATTGAAATCAAGCGAAATTTTTTGAGACTTATATACTACTTTACACTAGATGTGAATAAAACAGGCATGCTGAACTTGTTTGACTGCTTTTGCCGAAATCTATAATTTCGTAAATGTCACAATGCGGGCAGCATCTCTTAAACACAATACACTCAAACAAGTACATAATGACATTGTGACTGTTTTTTGAAAATATCCGGCATAAGCTGTGTTATATCAGTCACAATTTTTTATTAAAAAAGTCCCGCCATACAAACGGGACTTTTTATATCTAACAATTTATTTAAATTAGCTTATTCTCTGGAACATATAACCTATTCCGCGGGCAGTCAATATCAATTCCGGATTAGCAGGATCAGCCTCTAACTTTGAACGGAGTCTTGAGATATGGACATCCACAACACGTGTATCAATTCTGTGATCAGGTGGATAAGCCCACACATGCTGCAATATTTCATTTCTTGAGAATGCCTGACCTGAATTATTTACAAGTAATTCCAATAAACTGAATTCCATACCTGTCAAACGAATTCTTTCATTTTTACGGAACACCTGACGGCGCGCAGTATCAATTTTTATATTACCGGTTGTTATAACATTTTTAGGAACCTTGCCTGACGGAGTAACTGTTTCTCTATTATTAGTTCTTCTCAAAACAGCTTTTACACGGGCTTCCAGCTCTTTCGGGCTAAACGGCTTGATTACATAATCATCAGCACCTAGTTCTAAACCGGTAATTCTTTCAGATACATCACCAAGAGCCGTTAATATTATAATAGGTACATCAGAAGTTCTTCTTATTTCTCTAGTAACCCCATAACCATCCATTTTGGGCATCATAACATCTAAAACAACCAGATCTGGATTATATTTATTAAAAGCATTAACAGCTTCTTCTCCGTCTTGTGCTGTATAAACATCATAACCTGCCATTTTTAATCTTGTTTCCAAAATACGACGGATACTGGCTTCATCATCAGCCAGAAGAATTCTTTGACGATCTTCTGTTTCAATTGGCATTTCTGCATTTTCAGTCATAGTCTTCATTTCCTTTGTTAATATAATCTAACACCATTAATATAACACAAATATAAAATATTACAAAATATTTATTTTTTTAAATTTTCTTTAATATTTGTATATATATCTTAATTTATTTTTCTTAAAATTGCAAGTACTTTTTATAAAAAAATTATAATAACCGTATCTAATAAAATGTGATGTACTAATTCATAGATTTTCAAGAAAAATTTTTGTTTTAATAAATATATGAATAATCAAGAAGCCAAATATCATGGAATTATTGCTGAAAATATCAGAAAACTAAGATTGCAGTCAAGACTTTCGCAGGAAGCTATGGCTGAAAAATTAAGCTGTTCAAGAGAATTCATCAGCAGGGTAGAAAATAAAAAAGAAAAAATAAGTTTAAGCATGCTCCTAAAAATTGCTTCACTATTTGAAATAAATCCAAGCAGTATGTTTACACAATCTTAGAAGAAATTATTTCTTTAAATTTTTCCAAATCCTCCGCAGTATCAATTCCAACTGGAACAAAGTCAACAATTGAAGTTTTTATCTTCATGCCGTTTTGCAATGCACGTAATTGTTCCAGACTTTCAGCCATTTCATAACTTGACTGCGGCAATTCTGTCATTTTTATTAAAGCTTCACGTTTATAGCCGTAAATTCCCAGATGCCCGTAAAAATCAGCTTTATCAATATTTCTTTCAAACGGAATTTTAGAGCGAGAAAAATACATTGCAAAGCCTGCATTATCAATAACACATTTTACAAGGTTAGGATTTTCTGCCTCTTCAGGTGTAACTTTTCTTATCAAAGTTGAAATATCAGCATCTTTATCATCTTTTACGTTTTTAATAACTTCATCAATACTTTCAGGTTTAATTAACGGTTCATCACCTTGAAGGTTAACGATATACGCAATTTCAGGATGACGCATGACAACTTCTTTTATTCTATCAGAACCGCATTTATGATTAACTGATGTCATTTCAACATTACCGCCAAAAGCTTTTACCGTATTAAAAATACGTTCATCATCTGTCGCTACAATAATAATATCAGCGAGTCTTGCAGCCTGAGCTTTTTCATAAACCCATTGAATAACAGGTTTTCCTTCTACTTTTATCAGCGGTTTTCCTTTCAATCTTGAAGATCCATAGCGTGCAGGTATAATTATTGCTGTTTTAGCCGTATTGATTATCATTTATTTTTCCCTCTTAATAAAGTTTTTATCTTTAAATATTTCTTTTTATCATAAATCTGCAACCCTAAATCATATTCCCCCACATGAAGAGTAATAGCATTAAACGGTATAAACAAGGTTGAAGAGAAATTAAATAAGCCATAATCTTTAACTACTATAGCTTTTCTATGAAGTTTAAATACTACAAAATCTGCATATACTAAAATTTTTATCTTTACATACGGAAAGTTCCAAAAAAATCGAACATTTTTTTCATTATGTTTAGCACAATACTTCAGCCAAATCGAATTTTTGTAAACCGGCTTACCATACTGCATTTCAATATTTTTATAATTTGTTATGAACAATTTTTTTACATAAAACAGTGCACAAACCCGTAAAAACAGTATCAATGTAATAAACAATTCCATACAAATAAGTACAATAATTAATTGAGTATTAAAAACTCCAAATTCGTAAAAATAAAAACCACATAAGGCAATACAAAGCATAAAAAACAAATATATTATCAACATACTTTCCTCACGATAACAAAAGCGACCCATTGCTCCTGATGAGTTTCTTCAAGCAATTGCAAATTATATTTTTTTACAGCATCAAGGACTACGGATTTTTTTTCGTTCAGAATTCCTGACAAAACAAGAATTGCACCATCATTCATAATATTTTTCAAATCACCCATGATTTCAGCCAAAACGTTATGCAGAATATTTGCAAGCACAAAATCAAATTTTTCTGTTATTTTGTCGGCTGTGTTTAATTCAAAATAACAACCACCCTCACCCGAATCTCTAAATTCACTTTGTTCATTAAGAAAATCTTCCCTCTCCCGAAACGGGCGAGAGGAAAGCGCTACATTATTTTTTAATGCGTTTTCTTTTGCAACATCAATTACTGTTTCATCGTTATCACAGCCGTAAACATAAGACGCTCCGAATTTCTTTGCACAAATCGCGAGAATTCCTGACCCTGTACCGATATCAGCAACTTTTGCACCTTCCGGCATATATTTTTCAACGGCCTTCATACATAATTGCGTTGTTTGATGAGTACCGGTACCGAATGCACATCCCGGTTCCAGTCTTATAACAACTTCATCCGGTTTTGCATTATACTCAAGCCAGTCGGGAACAACAACAATTTTATCAGAAACTCTTGTTATATCCCATTTTTCTTTCCATTTTTTCGACCAGTCTTCATTAGGTTTATCAGAGATTACAAAATCCCAGCTCCCCAGTTCTTCATCAGTAAGCCCGCGTGATTTTAAAAGTTCACGCTCTGCTGTTAAAATTTTCTTTATATAAGATTCTGAAACAAGTTCAGAATGACTGTCGAAATTTAGAAAAACTTTTAAAGTACCCTCTGTTGTAGATACCATTTCAAGGTCTTTATAGGTTTCTTCAGCGAGAACAACACCTTCACAGGGAAGATTTTCAAAACAAAAGTCAGATACAATATCTTCAATTTGAGGGTTGATTCTTATTTGTAACTCTGTATAAACAGTTTGCTTTCCTGACATTCTCTAACCTTCTAAAAAAGCGCCCATTTTTCTGAATTTTTGGTAACGTTTTTCTTTCAAATCAACAGGAGAAAGTTTTGAAAGCTCATCAAGACTTTCAAGAATAGTTTTTTTCATATTAGAAGAAATTTCTTCATAATTTGTATGCGCTCCCCCTGTCGGCTCTTTAATTTCACCGTCAATAATATCAAACTGCATCAAATCTTTAGCTGTAATTTTCAAGGCATCGGCTGCTTCAGAAGCTTTTGTAGCATCTCTCCACAGAATAGAAGCACAGCCCTCCGGTGAAATAACCGTATAATACGCATGCTCAAGTAAAAATACTTTATCAGCAACAGCGAGCCCCAATGCACCTCCTGAACAGCCTTCACCTGTAATAATTGCAATGACGGGAACTTCAAGTTTTGCCATTTGCATTAAGTTAACCGCAATAGCACCGCCCTGATTAGTTTCTTCCGCACTTATTCCAGGGTATGCCCCCGGAGTATCAATAAGAGTTATAATCGGAATATTAAATTTACTTGCATGTTTAAATAATCTAAGAGCCTTTCTATATCCTTGAGGCTGCGGCATCCCGAAATTATATTCAAGATTTTCTTTTGTAGACTTGCCCTTCATTGTGCCGATAATCATAACAGGTCTGCCGTCAATTTTAGCAAGCCCTCCTATTATCGCACGATCATCCATTCCCTCCCTGTCACCGTGAAGCTCAACAAAATCTTCACAAATATGGTGCACATAATCCAAAAAATTTGGTCTTTCCGGATGTCTTGCAATCTGAAGCTTCTGTGAAGGCTTAAGATTTGAATAAAGTTCTTTTCTGTAATCTTCTGCCTGCTGTTCAAAAGTTTCAATTTCTTTATTGAGATCCATGCCTGACTCCAAACTTATCTTTTTTAATTCTTCAATTTTTTCCTGAATTTCTAAAATAGGTTTTTCAAAATCCAAAACTGCTGTCATTAATTTATCCTCTTACTGTACAACTTTATGCATTTCCAAAATATTTGCCAGAGTATTTCTCAATTCTTTGCGTGAAGATACAATATCCACCTGCCCGTATTTCAAGAGATACTCTGCTGTTTGGAAATCTGACGGTAATTTTTGTCTTATTGTCTGCTCAATAACGCGGCGGCCTGCAAAACCGATTCTTGCACCTTGCTCTGCAACAATTATGTCACCCAGCATACCAAAACTTGCAGTAACACCGCCGAATGTAGGTTCCGTCAATAAATTAATATACAATAATTTTTCATCATCGAGTCTTGAAACTGCACATGATGTTTTAGCCATCTGCATAAGACTTAATGCACTTTCCTGCATTCTTGCCCCGCCTGATGAAGTTATGGCAAGAACAGGAAGTCTGAGTTCAATGGCTTTTTCTATAATGCGTGTAACTTTTTCTCCTACAACGCTGCCCATAGAACCGCCCATAAAATCAAAATCCATAACAGCAGCAGCAACTTTATTTCCCTTAATTGAAGCGATACCGGTTACAACAGCATCATTCAAACCTGTTTTATTCTGAGCCTTTGCCAGTCTGTCCTTATAACTTTCGGTATCTGTAAATTCCAGAGGATCATCAGGTTTAATTTCTGTAAACAATTCCTCAAATGAATTTTCATCAAAAAGCTGTTTTATTCTTGTTCTTGCGTTTATTCTGAAATGGTAATCACACACAGGACAAACCATATCATTTTTTACTAAATCTTCTTTTAAAAGCTGGGCATCACAGTGAACACATTTGGTCCACAAATCCGGATCCATATCAAGTTCTACTCTGCCTTCAAGCTGTCTTCTTTGAATTTGAGCCTGTTTACGTTTTTCAAACCAATCTTGAACTGTCATATTAAATATCCCTTAAAATCATTTTAACAAATGTATTATACATCAAAAAGAAAACAATGCAATCAATAGAATTTTGGACTTACATACAAGTTAACGCAAAAAAGTCTAAACCGAACACCTGAAGTAGTTTCAGGAGCTAAACTTATAAGAGATGCTGAAACAAGTTCAGCATGACGTACATATCGCTTATACCCACATCTCTAACTTGTTTACTTTTTCTTATTAATAAAAAATTTTCTCATATCCTCAGAAATCTGGACATTCTGCAATGCCATATGGTATTTTCTCAAATTTGCAATAGCTTCCTGTTCCTCTAGCAAATCACGTTTCGGAAGTTTAATAGAAGCCTTTACTTTTTCAAATTCTGTCGGAGATTTTCTGTTAATAAATTTTGCAATAATTTCATCTATATTGCTTCCGCCGATACCGTATTTTGAAGATACTTCTGCGGTATCAGCCCCTTGAGGGAGAGTATAAAGCCAGTTTACGGTAAGTCTGTCGCCTTCGGAAATAGAATTAATTCCCTTTTGATGCGGGGTGTACATTATATCAGACGGATTATGACTGTGTCCGAGACCGATTGCATGCCCTATTTCATGCAAAATTGTATGATACACTTCGCTTTCATCCATATAATCAGCATGAACCAGACCTTCAGTAAGCCCGATTGCAACTTCAGCACCATACAGCCTGTTAGATCCGTCAAAATTAAAATAACAATGCCCTAGAGCCTTGCGTTCAACCCTTTTCCAATCAACATTTACATTTGATTCCAAAAGAGTGTTTACAACCTTAAACGCAACCCTTCCTTTCGTTGCACTCTGCCACTCGTTAAGCGCCCTGATTACCATATCTCTATACTTATATTCCTGTCCCTGCTTTGAATAAAACTTCATAGGCGCGATATAAACATTTAAAGGCATAAATGTCCAGCGCATTATACGGCCGTTTTTTAAAGATTCTGCAACATAGGTGTATTTTTTCATATTTTTATTATATAATAATTTGCGGTAAAAACCAATCATGTTACAATATTAATTACAGAATAAAAGGGGAGAAATTTATGAACATAATGCAAATGATGAAACAGGCTCAAGGGTTACAGAAAAAATTACAGGAAACACAAAAAGAACTCGCAGACCTTGAAATAACAGGAGAAGCAGCAAACGGAGCCGTAAAAGTAATTTGCGACGGTCAGGGCAAATTTAAATCAATTAAACTTACTGCAGAAGCAGTTAATCCGGAAAATCCGTCATCAGTAGATACAGAGACAGTTGAAATGCTTGAAGATATTATATCTGCAGCGATTAAACAGGCAAGCGATAAAGCTTCAAAAGCTATGGAAACTAAAATGAAATCTGTAACAGGCGGTATTAATATTCCGGGATTAAATTTCTAATGATTTATCCTAAATCTATAGCTTCTTTAATAGAACATTTTCAAAAATTTCCGTCAGTCGGGCCAAAATCTGCACAGCGTATGGCATTCTATTTGCTGAGAATGCCAAAATCAGAAGTGGAAAAATTCGCTCAAAGCATGATTGCAGCAAAAGAGAATACAAAAACATGCGAAATTTGTTTTAATCTTTCCTCAACAAGCCCTTGCGAAATCTGCCAGTCGCCGGCACGTGATAAATCAACTATTTGCGTTGTAGCAGAAACTAAAGATTTGATAGCTATAGAAAAAACCAATGAATATAAAGGCTTGTACCATGTTTTGCAGGGATTAATATCTCCAATGGACGGCATAGGCGCTGACGATATAAGGATTAAGGAACTTCTAAAAAGACTCACCGATGAAAGTGTAAAAGAAGTTATAATCGCTCTGAATCCTTCTGTTGAAGGTGAGGCAACAAGTCTTTATTTAACAAAATTAATAAAACCGTTCGGGGTAAAAATTTCCCGCATTGCATTCGGTCTACCTGTCGGGGCAGACCTTGAATATGCGGATGAAATTACGATTGCAAAAGCCATTGAAGGCCGACGTGAAATTTAAAATTTCAAAGGATAATATTTTGGCACTTTAAATCCGTTATGTACTATTAAATTCGTACAAGGCCCAGGATATCCATTTTTACAGCTTTTAATTTGATTTGCAATATCGTCATCTCCTTTTATAGATTGCGACGAGTTAT
>CALURE010000056.1 GCA_944323095.1 Candidatus Gastranaerophilales bacterium | reverse complement strand
CTGAGGCGCGAAAGAGCCGAAAGAATCCAGCTGTTTGAAGTTAAAATAAGCTGGATTGCGTCGCATTCGCTTGTAACGACAAGGAAAATTCACTCAAACTCTAATTAGATGATGAACTAAACATCCGCAACAGGAGGCAGGTCAATACTTTTTAAACGCTGTTCAATTCTACGGTACCATTTTAAATGCTGTTTGAACAAAATATTATATTTTGTTATATCACCCTGTGAAATTTCTTTAAACTGATTATCACAAACTTCCTGCATTGAATGTTCCAGATAGTGAGTAAGGTCTTTGCGGCTCAATTTATCCAGTTCATTACCCTTCACAAGTTCAATACGTTTACCGAATTCTACAATAACCTCCGGCCTGTTATCTCTGAAAAAACAGTAATCAATTGCTAACGGAATAAGATTTACTTTACCGTATCTTTTAACAGCATTTTCGGCAATATAAGCCAGACCGGTTTGAAACTCAATTGGTCTGTAATGAGGAGGTCTAATTATACCCTGCGGGAATATACACAGCATATTTCTTATATCGCCTACAACATCTACAGAGTATTTCAAAGCTTTCATTGCGGACTGCGGAGATTTTTTATTAACAGAATAAGCACCGCCGCGTCTTAAAAGCGGGAATCTGTTAAGTTCTTCTACCATCAAACGAATTTCTTTATGAAAAATTCTGTGGGTAATGTTATACATTACAATCCCGTCCCACCAGTTGCAATGCGGAGCAAAAAGTATTGTCGGAACAGATTTGTCACTGTCAAAATAATTTTCTTCTCCGCGGTACCTGAATGCGTAAAAACGGTTCTGAAGCATGTTAAAGAAAAACATACTTGCAACCCACAGCCAGAATTTACTCGTTTTGGCGGGTTTAAATTTCTCCTCTTTATTCCTCAGCTTTGTTGGCGGGATGTCAGAATATAATTGTTCTTCTACTACCATATATCAATTGTACTCCATTAAAAGAATTTATCAAATAAAGATTGAAATATTTTAAGAAAAATTAACCTTTTATAAAAAAAAAGGTACTAAAAAGTACCTTGTATTCAACTATCTCTCTCTTTCTCATATAAATACTCTTTTGCAGAGAAAATACTACTGTAAAGGAGCTCTCCACAACGAGTCATTAAATTTATTTTGATTAGCATTTACATCAACAGACAAAGTAACATTACACGGTGTAAATACAAATACAAGATCACCTACTTTTTGAGGTTTGCCATCAAGTGCGTGAGCAGCACCGCAAACAAAATCAATTGTTCTTTGTGATTGTTCTTTATCTAAAAGATGAAGGTTTAAAACAATTGTTTTGCCGCTTCTGAGCTGTTGAACAATGGTAGCAGCATCTTCAAATGTTCTCGGCTCAATTACTTTTACTTCATATCCTTTAAATTTAGGATGATTAATAACTTTCAATTCATTAGTTTTTTCAGGTGCATTTTGATATGAATACTCAGGTTCATATGCAACGTTACCCTGAACAGGATAATCTTCTTCAACTTCCTGTGCCATTTCATCAAAAATTGTCTCTCTTGGTTCAAAACCTTTTACTAAAAAATCTACAACTGATTTAATTTTGTCTGTTACTACTGCCACCGTTTTTCCTCCGTTTATCTTACTTTATAAATAATTTTCTACCAATCCTCAACATTGTCGCACCATACTTTGCAGCTTCCTTGTAATCCTGACTCATACCCATCGAAAGTTCTTTTAGCGGGTAATCGAAAAATTTTTCAAGATCTTTTTTCAATTTAACAATTTTCGCAAAGACTTCATCCTGAGTTTTTTCCGGCGCACCGAGAGGTGTCATACACATCAAACCTGATATATTAATTCCTGAAAGCTCTTTTAAAGAGGGAAATACTTCAAAAATTTCATTTTCAGAAAAACCATATTTTTGTTCTTCACCTGCGATATTTATTTCAAGCAGAACATTTTGAATTTTTCCTGCATTTTGAGCTTCATCGGATATAACTTTCGCAAGTTTTAATGAATCAACAGAATGAATATAATCAAAAGTTCCGATTACTTTTTTGACTTTATTGGTTTGAAGATGACCGATAAAGTGAAACCTTGAATTATTTCTGATTTCTTCCGGAAGATTGTTAATCTTTGCGACTGCCTCAATTACTCTTGATTCCGCAAAATCCCTTAATCCTGCATTATATGCATCGATTATTGCACTTTCGTCAAAATACTTTGTAACTGCGATAATATTTGGTTTACAAGGTGCGATGTCTTCCTGTATCTGTAAAAGATTTTCTCTTACTGTATGTTCCATAAATAATCATCCTACCTCTACAAGAAGTTGAATATAGTATTAATTGTACTCTATACATCCCTGCGAGACAACTTTTTTATTTTCAACCTTTCCTCCGCTTTAAAAATCTCCCCGAAACCATGATGTCATCATGATTTCAGCTTATTTTACATTTCTTCAAGTTTGGTTAATATTTTGTAATATTGTCTCTTTTAGGGCATGCTTTCTGGTATTTTTGGCATGCTTATAATGTACATTATCAGAATAAACTATATTTATTGATTTTTTATCCTTTAAATGCATGAGATTTTTGTTTTTTAAAGTCATCATGAACGTGCTCTAAGCTCTATTGGAATGGTTAATCATAAATATTGCATTAACAATTTTGATTTTTATAAAAAAATCTGTATATAATCGGTTATGGATATTTCAGAAAAAGAAAAATTTGATAAAGCGTTTAAACTACACTGTAACGGCAAATTAGAGGAAGCCGGAAATCTCTATAAAGAAATTCTCGTATCAAATCCCGAAAATGCAGAAGTTTTAAATCTTTCGGGCATCATCAAACTTTTGCAGCGCAAATTTGATGATGCGGAAAAATTTATAAAAAAAGCAATTAAAATAAAAAAAGACGCATATTTTTACGAAAATCTGGCAAGAGTTTATGCTGAAACAAAAAATTATAAAAAAGAAATAAAACTGCTTCAAGATGCTTGCAGCAATGTTAATTGCGGATTTGAAATTTATTTTTTGCTTGCGCTGGCTTACAAAAATAATATTGAATATGAAAAAGCAGAACAAGCTTACCTTAAAGCTCTTGAGCTTAATCCGGAATCAGAACAAGCTCTCTATAATCTTGCAAGTCTTTATCTTTTTTTAAACAAACCTGAAAAAGCTATTGAATATTTCAAAAAATGCCTTGAAATTAATCCGAATGATAAAGAAGTTTTGTATTTTCTTTCGCTCGGATATTTTAGAATAAAAGATTACGAAACAGGGATGAAATATTTTGAAAACAGGCTTTGCAGGCAAACGGCAATTAAATCTCAAGAGGTAACTTATCCGCAGTTAATAAAAAAGTCTAAACTATGGCAGGGAGAAGACATTACGGATAAAACACTTTACACATACTATGAAGCCGGTTTCGGCGATATGATTATGTTTGCAAGATATATTCCGGAACTTCAAAAACGATGTAAAAAACTCATAATTAAACCGCAAAAAGAACTCTCGCAGCTTTTCAGAGATAATTTTGAATGTGTTGAAGTTATGGATTTATTTTATGATGAAGACAAAACAGACTTTGATTTTCATGTGCCTTTTTTAAGCATTCCATACGTTCTCGGGCTTAAAAATGAAGAAATTTTTATGCATCACGACAAATACTTAAAAGCAGCACCGGATAAAGTGCAATATTTTAAGGAAAAATTTTTCAATAATGACAAGTTTAAAATTGCCATAAAATGGCAGGGGAACACTTATTACGAAACAGACAGAGTAATTAATGTAGAAGCATTTGCTCCGCTTTTTGACCTTCCAAATGTAAAAATATATTCAGCACAGACCTTTGAAGGCTCGGAAGAATTTGAAAAACTTGCATCAAAATATGATATTACAGACTTAAGCCCTAGTTTTAAGGATTTTTCATACACTGCAGGTGCATTGGAAAATGTTGATCTTGTAATATCAAGCGATTCATCTTTAGCCCACCTTGCAGGAGCGATGGCAAAACCGTGTATCGTACTTCTCCCGTATAACTACAACTGGCGCTGGCACATGGATTTAACACACTGTGACTGGTATGACAGTGTAAAACTATTCAGACTGGGCAAAAAAGAAAACTGGAATGAACTAATTGGCAAGGTTGCAAAAATTTTAAAAACATAGTATAATAAAAATAAAAGGAGGCATAAATTATGGATTTAAGAGAGCTCAGAGTTGCCCCCCCCCCGCAAAGTTAGCTCAACGCAGGAGTTTTGGGGGATTTAGATTAGTTAAACATACTGTAGATGTACCCAATTGCGGCAATATTCGTTGGACAGCATTTACATTAGCAGAAGGTGCTACGCACGTAGACACCACTGACAATGTCCGTCGGGTCGCGTTTACTCTGGCGGAGGTTCTAATCACTCTTGGAATTATCGGAGTTGTTGCTGCACTCACTATGCCGTCGCTTATTAACAGGACACAAAAGCAGGAACTTGTTGCCCAGTACAAAAAAGTTTATTCCGTTATTTCACAGGCATATTTAATGATATTGAACGATAATGGCGGTTCTTTTGACGGACTTGCGAACTCTGATAATGATTATATAGATATTTTCTCCAAATATATTAAAGATGTTAAGGTTTGCAAAACAAATGAAGAAGTAACCAAGTGTTATCTTGATTCTTATAAACACCTTGACGGTGGTGTTGTAAATACTGATGTTGGTACAATACTTACTACTCCAGACGGAGCGACATTACGATTTAACCACTCCAGCAGCGCCTGTACAGGAACAACAGAACTCAAAGAGCCCATAGGATGCGGAAGAATTCGTGTTGATGTCAACGGGGTTAAAAAACCTAATACTGTTGGATATGATATCTTTGATTTTTACATCACTCAGAAAGGCATTCTCCCACGGGGACATGAAGATACACTCACGAGCGAAGATCACTACTCTGGCTGGGGACGTGGTATCACCATACTCACAAAAGGAAAAATAGATTATTAAATACTATTTTTTCTCAAATACCATTACATATTCGTGTTTAAAGATAAAGAAGCCTCCTGCAAGTGCTCTGTAGCGCCACAGGTTTGCGGTTTTGCCTTTGGCGCGTTCATTGCCCTGAATATCTTTTACAATAATCCCTTTGAGACGAAATCCAAGCTTCATCATTCTTGCCATACATTCAAAGCCTAACGGCTGAACTTCGGAATTTTTGTAGCTGTCGCCGATGATAAGAGCGGCAAAACGTCCTTTTTCAAGCATATCGTAACCGTTTTTAGCAACTTTTTCAAACAGATCGTAAAATTCTTCTGTGGTATCACAATTAGACAAATCTTCTTTTTTATCAGAAAACTTGATAATATCATCATATGGCGGATGAAGAATTAAAAATTGCGCCTTTTCTTCTCCTAAAATTTCAAGCCCTGCCTGAATTTTATCTCTCACTTCGCGAGAAGCTGAATCGGCACAGATTATTCTGACATCTGTTACGAGTTGTTTCGGGGTGAATTTTTCAGAAACACTTTCAGCAAGTTCCTCTTTAAGTTCAACACCTATACAGCGTCTGCCCATATTTACGGCTTCAATCCCTGATGTTCCCGAGCCGAAAAACAGGTCAAGCACTACATCATTTTTCTTTGTAAACCTTTCATACAACTGCTGGGCAATCTGCGGTATATAATTGCCGTGGTATTCGTTAGTATGACCGCCTTCTCTTAAACGTGCCGGAAATTCCCACAAAGTATCCGTCTTAACGTGTTCATAAGCTTTCCAGTTATTCAAATCAATGTCGCTGTAGCGTGTAGTTTTGACAGGTTTTACTACCTGCAGATCCGCTTTTTTAGAAGGTTTTAATTTTGTGTTAATTCTAGTGTTTCCCAAGTCTTTTTTCTCCCTCTATTTACATCGCTTCACTCTTCACGCTTCACTTAATAACGGAAGAAAAGCATTATCCTTTATACACAAAACATCTTATAGAAATGTTTCAAATTTGTAATCAAACATTTAGATGAATTTGTTTTTGATGTAGATTGAGATTAGGGTTGAGGATATGGCAAGAATTAAACAGCTTTCAAAACATTTGATAAACCAGATTGCAGCGGGAGAAGTTATTGAGCGTCCGGCATCAGTTGTAAAAGAACTTGTGGAAAATTCCGTTGATGCAGGTGCGACAAAAATCAGTGTTGAAATTAACAACGACTGCCGCGATATCAGAGTTGCCGATAACGGATCAGGAATTCATCCCGATGACATTATGCTTGCTTTTTCAAAACATGCGACAAGCAAAATTACAACGGATAAAGATTTGTTTGACATACATACAATGGGATTTCGAGGGGAAGCTCTGGCAAGTATTATTTCTATTTCAAAACTGACCTGTACCACAAGAACTGCCGATTTTGAAACAGGTACAAAAGTAAAATGCGAAAACTCGGAAGTTAAGCAGGTTGAAACAGGCTGTGCAATAGGAACAATTATGGACATTAAAGATTTGTTCTATAATATCCCTGCACGTCTGAAATTCTTGAAAAGTTCAAGTACGGAATTTTCATATATTCAAGAACTCGTTCAGTCAATTGCGCTTGCGCATCCGGAATGTTCTTTTGAACTTAAAAAATTCGGCAAAACAATCCTCAAAACATCGGGGCAAAACAATCTTTTACAAACGATTAAGGAAGTTTACTCCTCAGATGTTATCTCAAATCTAAAGGAAGTCTTAAAAACAGATAAACTCTCGGGGTTAAAAATAAGCGGATACGTAAGTACTCCCGATTACACACGCTCAAGCAAAAAAAGCTACCATATCTATATAAATTCAAGAACAGTAAAATGTCCGGTATTTCAAAAAGCAATCGACACCGCTTATAAAGCGCTTATCGCTAACGGCAAATACCCCTTTGTAGTGCTGAATTTAGAAATCCCGCCATCTGATGTTGATGTAAACGTTCACCCGACAAAAAAAGAGGTTCGATACAAAAATACAAATCAGGTGTTTAATTTTATTTATACGTCAATTCAGGCAGGTCTTTCAAACTTTGTTGAAAGAAAAAATCCAGAATATGAACAGCACGAAGAAATTCCTGCTAATAACAATGTAATAAATTTCGGTCAGGCAAAAGCCGAAAAAAGCGGAGAAATTTTTATAGATAAACAGGATGATACAATTTACGTTACAGACAAAGCTTTAGAAGAAGAAACAGCAAAATTCTCCGCTGCTCAGCAGGAAAATTCAGAGCAAAGACAGTTTTTTGTTCCCGTTGAAAAAACACCGGAACCGGAAGAAAACATAATCGGACAATATAAAAATACATATATACTTGTCGAAAAAGAGGACGGGCTTGAAATTATCGATCAGCACATAGCGGAAGAACGATACATTTATGAAAAACTTATGGCTGAAAAAAATATAATTTCCCAGATGCTTTTTGTCTCGGATGTTGTACCTGTTTCAAGCACAGAAGCAGAACTTATAAAGGAAAATTTAGACAAATTTGAAAAATTCGGCTACGGCATAGAGTTTTTAAAAGACAATGAATTAATATTTAAAAAAGTTCCTCAGATGATTGCCAAAGTAAACCCGAAAGAAATATTAGCAGACATTTTAGAAAACATTGACGGAAATATAGACAGACTTGAAGAAAAAATCCTTATTACAACATCGTGCAAAGCATCTGTTAAAGCTGGTCAAAAGCTTTCTACATGGCAAATGCAAGAAATAGTCAAGAAATGGCGCACGACCAAAATGCCGTACACCTGTCCCCATGGACGTCCTATTGTAAAATTTTTCCCGCATAAAGAAATTGCTGGATTTTTCCAGAGAAATGCTTAAAAATCCTTAAATTCAAGCTTATCTATACCCTGTAAAATATTTCTTGCGCTGGCAGAACCTGCTTGCCCCCAGTTGTCAAATGTTATTTTGCCACTTTCCTGAATCCTTACACTATATACATCTCTACCATATTGATTAGGTGCTTTAGGGCCGTTAACATCTATATTTACAGTCGCACAAAAATGATACTCACTTATATGCCCTATTGAATTACCGTTTTCATCTTTTTTACAATTTCCGGTTGCAGGATCAGTCTCATCACATGTAAAGAGTGACTGCGTACAAGAACTATACTGTGAGATTGCCAATGATACGCCATCAGGTAAAATTATAAGAGGGTACTGACCATTAAAAGTACTAACATAGCCGCTTATAGCATATTTAGTAGAAGCAACAAAATATTTTGAACATTCAGGAGTATTTTTGTCAGGACAAACCATAGCACCGTTAAAATATTTAGCAAAATTTTGAGCGACCTGCACGCTTGTTTTAGAAGGATCAAATAAAAATGTGTTATCCCCGATAACACCGTTTTGAGTTTGTGCAAGTTTTATAGCGTTTTCAACTACAGAAAAAGCTTTTCTTGCTTTTACAGCAAGTTCCTTTTCCTGATACCTTGCAATTAATGACGGCATAGTCATTGCAGCAACAACTCCGATAATTCCGAGAGTGATTAAGACCTCTGCTAATGTAAACGCAGCATTCCGTTTTATTGAAGTGCGAAGGCCGTAGGGTGGGATAAGCATAGCGTTCCCACCGGAATGATTATTTGAAGATAGGAGGGTAGGAGGATTAGAAGATAGGCTATTTACTGATAATAGCTTACCCTCATATCTTCCGATCTTCTTACACTCTAAATTAACTTTACATCCGGACTTCTTGAACTCTTGATCGCCGCCTAGCTCAGAAGCGCCCCCCCCCCGAAGTTTACATTTCTTAATAATCTTTTCATAGCTCAACTCCTTTTTTTTACCTATATATTAACTATAAAATATTTTTACTTTAATTTC
>CALURE010000055.1 GCA_944323095.1 Candidatus Gastranaerophilales bacterium | reverse complement strand
GTTCAGCATGACGTTTTTACCAATAGTTAGTGTAAACTGCAATATAAGTCCCCTGCTATGCTACTTGCAAAGATAAAAGTTTTATGACAAAATTTTAAGAGGGTTAATAAAAAAACGCAAACAGCTTTACTGCATCTGCGTTTAAAAAAAAGGAGATAAAATATGTCAACATATATTGAAGATGTTTACGCAAGACAAATTCTGGATTCACGCGGAAATCCGACGGTTGAAGTTGATGTTAAATTAACAAACGGGGTTAGAGGCAGGGCTGCCGTACCTTCGGGTGCATCAACAGGAATTTTCGAAGCGTTGGAACTTAGAGACGGCGACAAATCAAAATATATGGGCAAAAGTGTTCAAAAAGCCGTTGACAATGTCAATAACATTATTGCGCCCGAGCTTATAGGCGAAAAAGCTTCTCATCAAAAAGAAATTGATACTTTTATGATTGACATGGACGGAACCGAAAACAAATCTAAACTCGGTGCAAATGCAATTTTAGGAGTATCTCTTGCGGTTGCAAAAGCTGCTTCAAAGGCTTATGGCATGGCTTTATACAGATATTTAGGCGGAATTAATGCTCTAACACTGCCTGTACCTATGATGAACATTATAAACGGCGGAGCTCATGCAGACAACAACATTGATTTTCAGGAATTTATGATTGCGCCTGTCGGGGCTGAAAGTTTTTCTCACGCAATTGAAATGGGCTGTAATGTTTTCCATACCCTGAAAAATGTTCTCAAAAATAAAGGCATGGCAACATCTGTCGGTGATGAAGGCGGATTTGCGCCTAATTTAAACTCAAATTCCGAAGGGATTGAAGTTATTTTAGAAGCAATAGATAAAGCAGGCTACAATACAGACCAGATTAAAATTTGTCTTGATGTTGCATCTTCTGAATTCTACGATAACGGGAAATACGAACTTAAAGGTGAAGGTAAAACCTTTAATAACAGTGAAATGACAGACTTTTTGGAAGAATGGGTAAATAAATATCCGATAATTTCAATAGAAGACGGTATGGCTGAACAGGATTGGGAAGGCTGGGAAATGCTCACCAAACGTATAGGCGAACAATGCCAGCTTGTAGGAGATGACCTTTTCGTCACCAATACAAGAAGATTAGCAGACGGAATTAAACGCGGGGTCGCAAATTCAATTCTGATTAAAGTTAATCAAATCGGAACACTTTCAGAAACTCTTGACGCAATTTCAATGGCGCATGCCGCAGGCTACACAACCATTATTTCGCACCGCTCAGGTGAAACTGAAGATACATTTATTGCAGATTTAGCGGTTGCCGTAAACAGCGGGCAGATAAAAACCGGTTCAGCATCGCGTTCCGACAGAATGGCTAAATACAATCAGCTTTTGAGAATAGAACAAAAGCTCGGTTCGGCTGCAAAATATTTAGGTCTACAGGCCTTTAACGGACAAAAATAAGTCCTCACCCCAACCCTCTCCCATGGGAGAGGGAGCAATTTGTCATCCCGAACTTGTTTTCGGGATCTTAAAAAAAAAGTAGGTCATTCTGAGCTGACAGGCGAAAGAATGCAGCTGATCTAAAATAATAATAAGCTGGATTGCTTCGGTTCAAAAGAACCTCGCAACGACATAGAAAGTTTATGCAAAGTCCAGTTTGGCGAGTGGAGCGGCACGCTCCCGAAAGAATCCAGCTGATTATGGCTGACAGAGAGCAGGAAGTCAGGCCAATTTAGAGGGTAAGAAGGTAAGAAGGTAGGAAGATAAGAAGCTTGGAAGGTAAGCTATTTTCTGTAAATAGCCTATCTTCTAATCCTCCTACCCTCCTATCTTCTAATAACCAGTTTACTACTGCATACCTTTTACAAAATTCAAAACTTTAAATCCGCGTTTTTTCTTTTCAAACTCGATATCAGGAAGTTCATAACATTTTATGCAGCGTGCTTCATAAGTTTCATCCCCGCCAATCATAATCAAAGGAGAATTCTTATCAGCAGGTTTGCCGTCAATAAGTCTTTGTGTACGTGTCGCATTTTCACATCCGCACTTCATACAAACAGCATGAAGCTTGTCGACTTTTGTTGCAATACACATTAATTCAGGCATACTGCCGAAAGGTTCTGCTTTAAAATCAAGCTCAAGACCTGTTCCGATAATTTTTTTGCCTTCATCCATAAGTTTTGCAATAACTTTAACAATATTGGCATCAAAAAATTGCAGTTCATCTATTGCAATAACTTCATCTTCGGGTTTAACAACCGACATAATCTGTATTGCATGCTTAACTTTAATCGCATCAAGCCACAGACCATTTCTAGACTCAATATAATCACCTTTAGAGCGTGTATCAATATCGGGAGAAATAACTTTTACTTTTCTTTTCGCAATAATAGAACGTCTGACTCTCCTTAACAATTCTTCTGTTTTGCCGCAGCTCATCGGCCCTGTAATTAATTCAAACGAATATCCAAAATCCATATTTCCCATCCCAAAACTAAAATTGTATCGATTACAATAATTATACAACCGCAATTAATTTTTGAAAAGTAAATTAATGTAAAATTTTATCACGAAGTTTTTTAAGCCCTGCACCGTAGAAATACCTGAGCTGTTCGGGGAAATTATCCTCAATATCAATCATATACATATCATGGACAGTGAATGCCTTAATCAAAAAAACTATTTCCGGATTTTTTGTCCAGATAACACCGGCAGTATCGTTTTTTAAAGGCTGGGTAATTCCAAAAATACCTTCACTGTTATCCGCCGAAAGGAATACAAATTTCCCGCTGAAATAATGTTCAAGCATAGGAATTCCGGAATGCTGAAAAGATTTTCCGAAATTACATGTAAAATTGTCGTATTTTACAATTTTTACATCAAGCCCTCTGTTATAAGCGTCTAAAAGATGGGATTCAAGATATTTGTAATCCTGCGAAAACAGCGATATAAAAATCGTTTTTCGTGCATTTTTAATAATTTCTTCAATCTTATCAATAATTTTTGTTCTTCCGTTAATTGATAAAATCGGTTCTGTATAGCTTTCTTCCTTTATGTCCGGAAGTTTTTTTTCAAGAAAATTTATGGTGGAATCAATTTTTCTTTTAAACCGTTTAGTAAGTTCTTTGGGTTTTATCGGGGTATATGCAGCAGGTTTAGAATTAACAGGGACAACAATATGCATATTTTCCAGAGTTTTTAAAGTATCATATGCCCTTGACTGCGGAATGTTTGCGAGTTTAGCGATTTCATAACCGGTTGCCGGAAATTTTTTTAAAAGCGCTATATAAACCTTAGCCTGATATTCATTAAGACCGACTTCTTTCAATTTTTCAACAATTTCATCCATAAAAGAATTTTAGCTGAATTTGTCCTGCTGTGCAAGATATTAACTCAGGAATTAATAAAAAGCTTGACAAAACATTTTTTTTATGTTATAAAAATTGTGGGGTAAATGTATATTTATAAGTCTTGTCAAATGACGAGACTTTCTTTTTCGGGGGATTGGATTTTTACGTAATTATTATATAATTTATAAGTTTGTTAACATTATGTAACAATGAACTATTTTTGTTAAAGTTTTTGAATAAATAATCCGAAACAAAAAATACAGACAGAGCAATAGTTAATTGGAGGTAAAATTTTAATGAATTCAAAAACTGAAAATGTTATAGTCATGGACTGTAACACGGTTGCTAACAGCATCATTCGCGATATTACCGATATTGATGCTATGGAGAGAATGCTTAGCAGTGAACTCAGTTCTGCGGATTTGTTCAGAATTGACAGCGCTATTCTTGCATCGTTAAAAAATACTACAGATTTTTCCAGAGATTTATTACAAGAATTAGAACAAGGTTTCTTGAAAACTGAAGAAGTTAAGCCGCAAAAATCAATTGATGATGAATTAAAAAATATACAGCAAAATGTTATGGCAGACATAACACAACCCCTGCAAACAATGTTTGATGATATGTTTAACTATGTGTCTGAAGTACTAAATTAAAAATAATAAGGAGCGTGAAAAAATGAAAGACTTATGCGAGCTTAACAATTTAGAAATTGATTTTTCTAAAATTACCCCGATTGATGGTGTATGTGAAAATTTGATGCTTTCGGAAGAACTATTGGAAAAGTACAAAATTGTAATTGATGAAAGTAAAATTGAACAAATTATTGCAGAAATGCCGGAAGAACAAAGACATGTTCTTACTTTTGAAGAAAAACTTGAATATGTTAAAAATATTCTTTCATATGACGTATCAGTTCCAATAAAAAATTTGTTTGACGATGTAATATCATTTGTTAGTAAAATGTAAAAAAAGAGGATTTAAATCCTCTTTTTTTTATTATTTTCAGGGCAGTTTCCCGCCAAAATTTCTAATTAAAATAAAATGACCCTTGTGACAGAGTCATTTCCTTTCCATATGTATCGTTACTAAGTTTAGTGTGTGAATTTAATCATTTTTTGACTTATATTTGTAGCTTAACAAACTGTAAGTGTCAGATGATGCCGAGCTGTCGCCGTAAAATACTGACATATCTGTTGCGCGGCGGTTATTAAATTCATCTTCAACTTCCATTCTTGCACAGTTAACATCATAGGCTGAAATTTCCGCACTTGTAATCCTTCCGTCATGGTTTGTGTCCATTTCATCAAAATGTTCAAGAATTTTTGACATGGTGCTTTCTGATAATCCGCTTGCACCTGATGCATAAAGCTGGGTTAACTCTGCTTTTGTCAAACCTTGAACCGAAATTCTGTTTGAAAGATTATTCATTTCATCAGCCGTAATAACACCATCACCATCATTATCTATTGATGCAAAATTGTTTTGCAAATAGGATGCAAAAGTCTGGTTTAAAACACCTGCATTTGTTGATTTTATCCTTGCTTCCGTTAAATTTTCAAGCGTCAATCCGTTCGGATATTGAGATGCAAGATATGAATATGTATTTGTTAATCCGGCATAAACTCCGGATAATATTCCATTATTATTTGCCATTACTATACAACCTCGTTTACTACCTTCTAAAATTTATATTAATGATATTCTGCAGAAAGTCAAACCTCTAAAAAGATGAGATTGTAAAAATATGTAACAAACTAATTAAAAACTCTAAAGTTTTATTCTGTCACAGCCGATAAACAAATTGTTGATAGATTTAATAAGGAGTGTGTATTCATGGAAGAAAAAAATTTTGATGAAATGGAAAATTTGATGCTTGATTACGGTGAAATGACAAGTTTTGACTTTAATTCACTTGATTATAAACAGGTTAGGGAACTGCAAAGAGCAACCGAAAGCGAATATTCAAACAAACCATATGCTTTTAAATACGGTAATTTTGATCTGGTTGATATGATTCACGCTTTTATAACACAGTATCAGAAGAAAGAAAACGCTTAATTATGTATCTTAGAAAAGGTGTAGTGAAATGAACGATAAAAAACTTTTTGAAAACAACTGTTTTCCGCTTTCGTGGCTGGAGGATGAGGAACATTTTGAACAGCCTTCTGTTCAAAGAAAAGACCTGCATACCCTTCTTGCTGAGCTGGAGGACATAAAAAACAGAATTGATGAAATAAGCGCAAGAGAATGGCATCTTGAAAAGCTTATAAAATTTCACAGAGAGGGCTTTACCCGATAAAGCCCGGCATGCCTGAACGGCTGCCTGGATTTGGGGTTTTATAAATAGTAACAATACATAAATGTCGTTGAAAAATATTCAACGATTTTTTTTATAAAAAAAGACGGATTAATTAAAATCCGCCGGAATTTAAGAATGTTTACAAATAAAAGGAGCTGTAAACTATGCGGGGTGCACATCCGGTTTGCCGGCAGAGTTTATTAAAATGTCAATAACTTTAGGCATCTGGCATTTAAAAGAATAACTGCCGTTTTTTAAAGAACATTTTGAACAATCGCATTTTATTGAGTAGCACTCAATAGCCTGTTCTGTCCAGCTTTGCGTAATAGAATTTGAAATTTCTCCGTTGTTTTGCGGATAAAACACATCTTCAACCATTATGACCACCTGTTACTTAACCCATTTATATTTTAACAAAACCGTAATGTGTTTTAATCCTGCAAACAGATGAAATTAAAAACTTTTGCAAATATTTTTTTAATGTTAAAATCAAATATAGAAAGGAAGTAATTATGATTAGTGAAAAATTGGAAAAAGCTTTTAACGTGCAAATTAACAAAGAATTCTATTCTGAATATCTTTATCTTTCAATGCAGGCATATTTTGAAAGATTAAACTTAAAAGGATTTGTAAACTGGATGTCCGTACAGGTTCAAGAAGAACGCGCACATGCTATGGGGATGTTTGACTATCTTAACCAGCGCGGCGGAACAGTTACTCTTGAAGCAATCGAAAAACCCGAAACTGATTGGAAATCTCCGCTTGATTGCTTTGAACATATTTTGAAACACGAACAATATGTAACAGCTTCTATTAACGAACTTGCCGATGTTGCAGATGAAGTTAAAGACCGTGCAGCAATCTCATTCTTAGACTGGTATATTAAAGAACAGGTTGAAGAAGAAGATAATGTGGGTCAGGTTCTTGCGACATTAAAACTCATCGGCGAGGATAAAAAAGCTCTCTTAATGCTTGATAAAGACCTTGCAGCAAGAACATTTACCGCACCGGTAATACAATAAAAAAGAAGGCATAAGGACAAGAAGGAAAACTGTTTTCACAAAATAGTGTATCTCCAGATTGTCCCGAAAATTTTTTATTATGCTTACATTTAAAAAAGTTAAAAATAATCAAATTAAAGAACTTGCAGGTCTGGCATCAGCTATCTGGCATGAATACTGGACCTGCCTTCTTTCGCCCGAACAAATTGATTATATGGTAGAAAATTTTCAATCCGAAACTGCCGTAAAAAATCAGGTCGAAAATGAAAATTATACATATTACTTTATCCTGCAAAATGGGGAAACTGCAGGGTATTTTGGAATTTCTGATAAAGGTGATTACCTTTTCCTGTCAAAACTATACATCAAAAAGGAATACAGGCATAAAGGAACAGGTACCGGAACTTTTGAAAAAATAAAACAACTTTCAAACGGCAAACCAATCAGGCTTACGGTCAACAAGCAAAATACAAATTCGATTAACGCTTACAAAAAATGGGGATTTAAAACCATTGAGTCAGTTGTAACAGATATCGGCTCCGGCTTTGTTATGGACGATTTTATTATGGAAGCAGCGGCCGGTTAGTCTCAAAAAATTAATTTTTTATTTTTCATGATATAATAGCTTTATGAGAAAACCTGTTGTTGCAATAGTAGGACGTCCAAATGTGGGCAAATCAACTTTCGTAAACCGTCTTGCAGGATCAAGAAACTCTATCGTTGATGATCTTCCCGGAGTTACGCGTGATAGAATATATTTTGATATAGAATGGCAAAATAAATTTTTTACCGTCATCGACACAGGCGGCATAATCCCCGGTGATGAAGATGAAATAATGCTTTCTATCTTTGATCAGGCAAAAATTGCCTGCGAAGAAGCCGATAAAATTATTTTCATTGTAGACGGCAAAGAAGGTGTAAATCCTGTTGATTACGATATCGCAAACATCTTGAGACAATCCGGCAAACCTGTTTTTCTTGCGGTAAATAAATCTGACAATCCCGAATCTTTAATGATGGTAAATGATTTTTACTCACTTGCAATCGGCGAGCCTGTAGGAATTTCAGCACTCCATGGCTCCGGCGGCGTCGGCGATCTTCTTGATATGGTAACAGAAGATTTTCCACGCGGTATTGAAGAAAAAGACGATGAAACAATAAGAATTGCAATAGTCGGCAGACCAAACGCAGGCAAATCATCTATAGTTAACGCATTACTAAACGAAAACAGAGTTATAGTTTCGGATATTTCAGGCACAACACGAGACAGCATAGACAGCACAATATCATACAATAACAGAGAATTTGTAATCGTTGACACTGCAGGTATCAGAAAAAAATCAAAAGTTGACTGGGGTGTGGAAAAATTTGCCGTAGACAGAGCAATCCGCTCCATCAGAGACTGTGATGTCGCACTTCTGGTAATTGATGCAAAAGAAGGTATTGCAGATCAGGACAAAAAAATTGCATCAATAATTACCGAATCCGGAAAAGGTTTAATCATTGCAATTAACAAATGGGATTTGATTGAAGACAAAAAATCAAATACGATTAACCAGTTTAACAAAAAACTCGCAAATGATATTCCGTTTTTGGAATTTGCTCCGAAAATTTATATCTCTGCAGTTACAAAACAAAGATTGCATCAGATCTATACTGAAGCAGAAAAAGTTTATGCACAATGTACAAAACGTATTTCAACAGGACTTTTAAATAAAATAATAAAAGAAGCATACATGCTTAACCCTCCGGCTTCTTCCAAAGGCAAAAGACTAAAGATTATGTATGTAACCCAGACGGGAATTCAGCCGCCGCATATAGTAATCTTTGCAAATAATGCTGACTTGATGAAAGATCATTACAAACGCTATATTGAAAATAAACTGCGAGAAGCATTCGGATTTTTCGGAACACCGATAAAGCTTTCTGTCAGGGAACGCTCCGATAAGGACAAAAAGTAAGGACCGGGGTTAGGGAAAAACATATATTTTCCTATCTCGGGAGAGGGAAACAGAAAAACATTCTCTCCCCACGGGGTAGAACTAGAGTGTGGGCTTTTAGAGATGTAGGGTGGGATAAGCGCTAGCGTTCCCACATTATGTGGCTGAAGGAGCGCAAGAAGTCTGGAGGGGAGCTATTATCGGTGCTATGCACTAAAATAACTTCTGAAATCAGCCCTGACCTCTTGTTCTCTGTTCCTCTGTTCTTCCAGCCCGTACCCCGCCCCTTAATACCCTCAAGGTATTGAAAATATTGCAAAAGGTGGGAACGCTTTGCTTATCCCATCATACTAGCCGACGGATGTCAGG
>CALURE010000054.1 GCA_944323095.1 Candidatus Gastranaerophilales bacterium | reverse complement strand
TCATTTAGAGGGAGGTCAAGCTAGTTTAGAGGGTAAGAAGATAAGAAGATATGAAGGTAGGCTATTTACGTTAAAAAGCTTATCTTCTAATCTTCCTACCCTCCTATCTTCCAATAATCAGCTTTTCCCCCTCTCGCGTAAGGGGCGAGGGAAAAGCGCTTCAACCTTCAACCTTCAACCTTCACTTAAACGGAATGCTGCCTTTACACTTGCAGAAGTCTTAATCACGCTTGGGATTATCGGTATAGTTGCGGCAATGACTATGCCTTCATTGATTGCCAGCTATAAAAATAAAGAACTCGCAACAAGAGCTAAAAAAACTTATTCTGTTATATTTCAGGCTATTAAACTTTATGAAGCCGAGAATGAAGCCTATGGAGATGTAACAGGTTTATTTGATACGTCAAAAACTTCGCAAGAAGTGTTAACGAATTTTGCAAAATATTTTGACGGGGCAAAACTTTGTTTAAAACCATCGAAAGATTGTGAGATGTATGCGCATAATGTTTTGTGGGCGAGCGCTTTGTATAAGCCTGATACCGGCGCCTTTGCAGATGCGAGCTGGAAAACAAATCCTATAATTGTTTTAAAAGATGGTTCAGTGATTTCTTTGCAGCAGTTTTCTGAATGTGCAGGGAGTGCGACTACAGATGTGTATGATGAGAATGGTAATCTTGTTGTAGATAAAGACGGTAATCCTGTAACCGGTACTTATACACGTAATTATTGCGCGGCAGTCAGATTTGATACAAACGGAAATTCAGGCCCTAATCAATACGGGGCTGATGCATTTGAATTAAGAATACAGGCAGACGGTAAGGCATCCGGCTGGAGTAAAAGCGGCTGGAATAGTCTGAAAAATATTTTGAATGGCGGAGATCCTATTTATACAAAATATGCAGAAGGACAGAAAAATGATTAATAAAAGTTCACATAAAAGAATTATATTTATTGCAGCATTTATAAAAAAGTGTTAAAATATAAATATGGTTTTCATGGCTCTTTTATTGTTCGCAATTGTTCTGATTGTTTCATTTCTTATATATTCTTTTTGCAAAAAACTTATATATAAGTTAAACAAGCGTGTTCTTGCGCGTAATCTCGCAATAATAAAAAATGGAAATGATTTGAAAAATTATGACTCTCTGTCAAAAAAAGAAAAGCTTGAAAAACTTATAATTCCGTTTTTTATGGTAATGGGCTATAACACTTATGATATGAGAGAATTTGCCAGAGTTAATAAAGATGCGTCTTTTGCATCTGATTTTATTACAAAAAAATGGGATAAAAGCAGACTGCGTAAAAGACCTTTATATATAAAGTTTGCTGATTTTAGTTTGGAAGATGTTGATATAGAAAATCAAGAATTCAGATGCAATAACAATCCAGATTGTGATTTGGATGAATTGATGAATCCGATGTATTTTAAAGGTGATTATCTTGTTTTAACAAACGGGTATTTGTATTTATTTTTCTCTAAAAAACGATCTAAAGGATCGACAAAATATGATGTATTATTTAACCTTAAAAATTATGACAAAAATGACATCGGAAAACTTGCATATTTTACGAAACAATGCATGTTTCTGGAAGTTTCAGATGTTTTTTATAATTAGAGCCTGTTAATATTATGTAAAGATTGTGGCAATTAATTATTTATCCTGTATAATTAATTTATTAGAGATTTATAGTGAGAAACATTGTTATGCAGGATAATTTAGAAAAAACAGCGATTAAAAATATTGATTTTAATATAG
This sequence comes from Candidatus Gastranaerophilales bacterium, assembly GCA_944323095.1. Classification (GTDB taxonomy): domain Bacteria; phylum Cyanobacteriota; class Vampirovibrionia; order Gastranaerophilales; family Gastranaerophilaceae; genus Stercorousia. Next base: position 7,368 of record CALURE010000054.1, on the reverse strand, counting down.
ATTTAGCCCAGAGTTTCGGTATATATAAAAATAATTCGGAATTTGACTTATTAGATTTTGCAAGCTCTGTTAATATTTCCTGCGGTTTTCATGCAGGCGATCCGTTGACTATCAAAAATGCTCTTTTAAGAGCAAAAGAAAACAATGTTGTTGTTGGTGCTCATGTTGGTTTTGATGATATTCAAGGGTTCGGTTACCGTGATATGGATTTAACAGATGATGAGATAGAAGCTCTGGTTATTTATCAGGTCGGAGCTTTAATGTCTTTTGCTAAGACATTTAATATGGAAATAGAACATGTGAGACCTCATGGGGCTATGTATAAAAGATGCGCATCAGATTTTGCTTTCAGCTGTTCGGTTGCAAAAGCTGTTAAAAAATGCTCAAAATGGCTTGTTTTATACGGAGCTACTGGAGAAATTCTTGAAAAAACAGGAGAGTTGATTAATATTCCCGTTGCACATGAAGTTTGTCTTGAAAAAATGTATAATGTTGACGGGACAGTTAATACTGTTGCAAAAGATACAGAAAATACAGAAATTGAAATAAACCGCTTAAAGCAATTGCTTTCATCTTCACAGGTTTCAAATATTGAAGGCGGCAAGACTGTTGTTAAAGCGGATACAATACATTTTACAAACAGGCTGAACAATTCAATTGAGTTGATAAAACAGGCTTATAGTATTATAAAACCTGTTCCGGTAAATTACAAAAATGCTTGTTTGTCAGGCTGGGTGGATTAAAATATGAGTAATAAAGTGATAGATAATTTCAGACATTCAATGAAAATACCGGAAGAAGCAAGATGGCTTGTTCCTGGGCTGCAGGTTAAAAGATGGTTTGCACTGATATTTTTAGGTGCTGTTTTGATGACGCTTGGTGTATTAATACTTTTTGATATAAAACCTGTATTTTATACAATGGAATTTATTAGAAAAGTGGCGATGAAACTTTCAACCGAATGGCTTGCATTTGCTATTGTTATGTTTGGTGCCGGAATATTTTTTAAAGGCTGGCAGAAAACAAATCTTTCAATGCTTGACGGGAATGATAACCAGTCACTGCTTGAGCATTTATATAGAAGACGCAAATTAAACAGAGGCCCGAAAATTGTTGCTGTAGGCGGCGGTACTGGGCTTTCAATGCTTTTAAAGGGTATAAAAAATATTACAAATAACATAACGGCGGTTGTTACAGTCGGTGATGACGGCGGTAGCTCAGGAAGATTAAGAGAAGAAATGGGGGTTTTGCCGCCGGGTGATATAAGAAATTGTATTGCTGCACTTGCTGATGATGAAGATCTTGTTACCAAACTGTTCCAATACAGATTTAAAACAGGTGAAGGACTTGAGGGACATAGTTTCGGTAACTTGTTTTTGACAGCTTTATGTTCTATTACAGGAGATATGGTTCGTGCGGTTAAAGAATCTTCTAATGTTTTATCAATCCGCGGCAGGGTTTTGCCTTCTACTCTTGATGATATGAAGCTTGTAGCAGAAATGCAGGACGGCAGAATTATCCATGGTGAATCAAATATCCCTGAAGCACATGGAAAAATTAAAAGATTGTTTACAGATCCCGGACATTGCAGAGCGCTTGCAGATGTAATTTCTGCAATAAGAGATGCCGAACTTATTATCCTTGGTCCGGGCAGCCTTTTTACAAGTGTTATCCCAAATTTGCTCATTGAGGAAATATCCCATGAAATTGCAAGGTCAAATGCGAAAAAAATATATGTATGCAATATTATGACACAGCCGGGTGAAACTGACGGATTTTCGGCAGCAGATCATGTAAACGCTTTAATGAAACACGCAGGAAGCAGAAAAATTATTGATACAGTTCTTGTGAACGATTTTATGCCTTCTAATCTTGCAAAAAAATACGAACTTTCAGGTTCTTATCCTGTAAAATTGGATTATGAAAATTTGAAAAAACTCGGAGTAAAAGTATTTTCACGCAAGCTTATCGAAGATAATAAAGACGGTTTTGTAAGACATAGTTCAAACCGTGTTGCAAGGGCTATTTATTACTGGTTCCGTAAAGAAATAAAAAATGATAAGAGTTTGTTCCGCACTCAGGATAAACATACGGAAAAACAGAGTTGTAAAGTATAATGAGTAAAAAAATAACTGTAAATACAATTCAAAATTATAAAAAAAATAATGAAAAGTTTTCCGTGCTTACTGCATATGACTACTCAACCGCAAAATATATAGATGAAGCCGGAACTGATATAATTTTAATCGGCGACAGTCTAGCTATGGTCGCTCTTGGATATGAAACAACTCATGGAATAGGTGTTGATGAAATGGCTGTTTTCACAGGAGCTGTTGCAAGAGGTGTTAAGCATGCCATGGTAATAACAGATATGCCTTTTTTAAGTTACCATACTGATATTCCTTCAGCTGTTACAAATTGCGGCAGAATGATTAAACTCGGAGCAAACGGTGTTAAAATAGAAGGATACAGCGAATATATTTTGGAAGTTATAAAAAGACTTGTCGAAACTGGAATACCTGTTATGGGACATCTTGGCTTTACACCACAGTTTTTAAACACTCTTGGCGGGTATAAAATTCAGGGAAAAAGTGATGAAGCTGTTAATGAAATTATAAAACAGGCAAAAGCACTTGAGCAGGCCGGAGTTTTTTCTATTGTGCTTGAGATGGTTCCGCAGGATAGTGCAAAGTTAATTACCGAAAGCTTATCTGTTCCGACAATTTCATGCGGAGCAGGAAAATACTGCGATGCTCAGGTACTTGTTTCAGATGATGTTTTTGGTAAATTTTCTGACTTTAAACCAAAATTTGCGCGAAAATACGGAGATATGAAATCATTAATATATGCTTGCGCAAAACAATTTAATGATGATGTAAAATCAGGGAAATTCCCCTGTGCGGAAGAAGTTTTTTAATTTATAAGAAAGGAGCTAATGTTATGGCATTTGATAAATACGGATTAATTTTTCTTTTATTTACATATGCAGTTTCTTTAATGGCATTTGTACTGTTTTTATATATAAGTGTCAAATGTATAATAGATCTGATAAAGAAAAGAGAAATTAATCAAAAGTTTATTAAGTCTGCTCTGCTGTTCATTTGTTTTGTATGTATGATACTGGCGGCTCCATGGTGGTTTTTAAGTGCTGCTTTTAATACAAAATCTGTCAAAAATGCAGAATTATTGCATAAATTATCTGTAAAATCTTCAATTTTGCCTTCTGTAAGAAGTTATATGTATAACAATTTAGGGGATTATTACTATGCAAATTATGAGGGAGAAAAGGCTGTTTCTGTATTTGAAAAATCAAAATTTTTAGATAGTTTGTATCTTTTATGTTCCCTTTACACTATAAAAGGAGATTATGCAAAAGGTGCTGAAACCTGTAATGCTGTCGGGATGCATCAGGCAGAATCCGTAAATTATATACTTAATAAGGATTATAAAAAAGCTCTGGAAGCTATAAATCTGAAGTTTGAAAAGCCGGAAAATTTAAATTGCATGGACTATGCTACAAGAGGATATATTTATAAAAAATCAGGTAAAAATTCTGAAAGCAAAAAAGATTTTGATAAAGCTTCCAAAATGTGTAAAAATGCGGAAAGAATTAAAAAAATAGTGTCAGATGATAACTATTTTGAAAATTTATATACTGAAAAAAAGATAAAATATAATTTTTAATATTATTTGTATGATATAATTTTTTTAGAAAGTGAGATATATATGCTGCTTAATAAGATAGCTGAAGTGAGAGAAAAGATTAAGCAATGGAAAAAAGAAGGGCTGACTGTAGGGCTGGTTCCTACAATGGGTGCGTTGCACAACGGGCATTTAAGTCTTATAAAAAAAAGTGTCGCAAAATGCGATAAAACAGTTGTATCTGTTTTTGTAAACCCTATTCAGTTCTGTCCGGGAGAAGATTTAGATAAGTACCCGAGAACTCTTGAAGCTGATGAAAAACTTTGTAATGATGCGGGTGTAGATATTGTTTTTGCACCTTCGCCTTTTGAGATGTATCCGGATGCTCAAATGCTAAGTAATGATTTTCTGACATATGTAATTCCGCCGTTTTTCTATACAAATAAATTATGCGGGAAATCCCGTGTCGGACATTTTGACGGGGTTTGCACCGTTGTAAATAAATTATTTAACATTGTTCAGCCGGATTTTGCATTTTTCGGAGAAAAAGACAGGCAGCAGTTAATTATTTTGAAAAAAATGGTTAAGGATTTAAATATTCCTGTTGAGATTATTCCCTGTCCTATTGTTCGCGAGGAAAGCGGTTTGGCTCTTTCTTCACGAAATAAATATTTATCGGAAGAAGATAAAGTTAATGCGCTTGCATTAAGCAGGATTTTATTTAATATAAAAGCATGTTATAATAAAGGTATAACAGATATTAAGGCATTAACAGAAACTGCATATGCATATTTGAATGAAAATCATTCGCTCGAATATTTGGAATTCAGGGATGCAGACAATCTTGAGGAGAAAAAGAGAGCAGATGACAATACAATAGTTTTCATTGCTTTAAAAATTAAGAATGTCAGGTTGATAGATAATATTTCGTTAGTGTGAGGTCGTATGATTTCTATTTATAAAGCTATATCAAAAATATTGCAATTTTTAATTAATGTATTATTTGTAATCCAAATTTCATTAATGATTCTTGTTTTTCTGACCGCTGCATACTGGTTTTTAAATCTTATAAATGTTAATGCATTTGATTTCGTAAAACCGATTGCGGATGCGGTTTCTGATTTTGTAAGAATTTTTTACCACAATGATGTAGAAGTCGGGGGTGTATATGTTGACGGTTCATTGTTATTATTTGATCTTTTAGCTGTTATATTTGTTTTTCTTTTAACAAAAAGTAAATATTATATTTACCGTGCAATTGATTCTGTTAAATTAGAAATTGATAAATGTAATCAACATATAGAAAACAAATTTAATAAACAACTTCAAAAAGAAGCGGAAGAAAGTATAAAGAAATGCAATAATGTTGCAGTTCTGGTACAGTTTAGTGCTAAAAATATGATGATAGATTCTTGCTGGGGCGGTGATGCAGAGGCAGGTGTGAAAGAAAAAGAAGATGAAGCATTTAAAATCTTTTATGCATCAATAAAAAATATTACCGGCTGTAAATTCGCAAAAACAGATGATAAAATGCTCATTTTATTATATGATTTTAATTCTGTTGATAACCTTTTGAATTTTATAGATTTATCAATAAATCGTATCCGTGAAAATATGAGAAAGAAAAAATGGCTTTTGAATGCTTTTGTAGCTGTTGATGTTTTTGACAATAAAACAAATTTTAAACAGGATGTTTATCCTGTATTGGAGAAGTTAACCGCATTAAAAATAAAAAATGAGTGTGTTTGTCTGAGTAATTTTTGTATGCGCTATGAATTATTTGCCGAACCTATGTTCAAGCCTTTTTTACGCGGGGCTTATAGCATAAAAGGCGAGAGTGAAGTCTGGTCATTGATTAAGAAAAGTTAACTCACATATTGATTTTTTTTTATTTTTAATATATTATACCTTTACAACCGCAGACAGTTAGCGGGGGCGGGCAGAACATTTTAAGGGCTCCGGCTTTAGGTGAACCTTATGATGACTCCACTATAAGTTATAAATTATAATAACTCTCCCCCCTCCTTAATATACCAGCTAACCGAGGTGAAACAGTCGAAATATATAAATAGATTTGTTACCTTGTGAGATTTTGCGGATAAAATATGAAAGATGCAAAATCTTTTGTGTTTTAAAAGGTCGATAAATTTAATTTGTAAAACAAAAGGAGCTAAAAATGGCAACAAAAGCTTTTAAATCTGAAAAAATAGATGCTATGAAAGCAAAAGCAGAAAAAGCCCAGGTAGCTATTTTAACCGAGTATAAAGGTTATACCGTAGAAGAAATTACAAACTTAAGACGCAGCCTGCAAAAAGAAGGCGGCGATTATATGGTTACCAAAAATACTCTTGCTAAAATCGCTTTCAAGGGTACTGATTTTGAAGTGCTCACAGATTCTTTGACCGGTCCGATTGCTATTGCGTTCGGTTTTGAAGATCAGGTTAGCCCTGCAAAAGCAGTTGCAAAATTTATTAAAGATACCAAAAAAGGTGCAATTTTAGGCGGAGCTTTAGACGGCAAATTGTTATCAGCTAAAGAGGCTGAAGCATTATCAAAAATGCCTTCAAAAGAAGAACTTCTCGCAAAAATTCTCGGTTCTATCAATTCACCTGCTTCTGGTATCGTTGGATCTATCAATGCAGTTATGTCTCAACTTACAAGAACTATGGCTGCTGTTAGAGACGCTAAGGCTCAATAAGCCTCAAATATGTACGAATTAAAAAATTTAAAAGGAGAAAAATAATGAGTAACGTAGAAACTATTTTAGAATCAATTGAAAAATTAACTTTGTTAGAAGCAGCTGAATTAGTAAAAGCTATGGAAGAAAAATTCGGTGTATCAGCAGCAGCTCCTGTAGCAGTTGCAGCAGCTCCGGCAGCAGCAGCAGGTGAAGCAGCAGCAGATGAAGCTACTGAAGTTTCTGTAATTTTGGCATCAGCAGGCGCTAACAAAATCGCTGTATTGAAAGAAGTTCGTGCTATCACAGGTCTTGGCTTGAAAGAAGCTAAAGATTTAGTTGATGGTGCTCCTAAAGCTGTTAAAGAAGGCATCAAAAAAGAAGATGCTGAAGCTATCAAAAAACAGCTTGAAGCAGCTGGCGCTACTGTTGAAATCAAGTAGTAAACCAAAATATAAAAAATTTGAAAAACCTCTCTTACACAAGAGAGGTTTTTTATTATATTAAATTTATTAAATTAGAACTGTAGAGCTTTGCACATATGATACTCTACAAATGAAATCAGCCTGTCTTCCTGCCTTCTGGACTTCTGGTCTTCTGATAATCATCCCTCACCCCTGCCCTCTCCCATGGGAGAGGGAGTATTTCTTCGTATGAGAGGAATATTAATTATTTTCCCTCTCTTGAAGAGTGATTAAGGGAGATGGTATTTAGTCATTCTGAGCCGTCAGGCGAAAGAATCCAGCTGATTTAAAATAATAATAAGCTGGATTGCTTCGCTAATGCTCGCAATGACAAGAAAAGCTAGTAGGGTGGGATAAGCGTAAGCGTTCCCACCATATTACAATTAAAAATAATTGAAAAAAAGGTTAAGATATGTTATAATAATTTATGTACATAAAAAAGAAAGGAAGTATTTATGGAGAGTATTGATTTTATTGAGTTTTGCGGGGGGGGGGCAATTCTGAGCCAGTCATAGAGCAAGAGATCCTGAAACAAGTTCAGGATGACATTAATTTACCCCTGAAACGAACTTATTCCCCTCATAA
>CALURE010000053.1 GCA_944323095.1 Candidatus Gastranaerophilales bacterium | reverse complement strand
GAGGGATATCCTCGCCCAATGCGGGGATTTGAAACATTATTAACATTAGTAGTAAAATTATTTTTTTCATAATCATATTCTACTAAAAAAGTCTTATTTGTACATAATACTTTCGGTCGTGTTTTTTAAGTTAGAAAGTGCCGCTCAGGCGGCACTATGATTTATTTTCTTCAAGCAAAAAGTTATTTGCGTTCTCTATCCCGTATTGTTCAAGAGCAAATTTAAAACACTCAAGCCAGTCAATTTTTTCCTCAACTTCAGGCACCTGTGCAAATGAACTTACCACCTCAAACAGTTCTTTTAAACGGGATTTCCGCTCAAAACTCGCCTTCCTGTCCCCGTAACGATAAATATAATTAGCATTTCGAATGCTGTCATCTATCTCTATAAAACTTGTTTTGCCACGGTCATTTATACCGATAACTTCTTTGCCAAGTTTAAAATACGAAATTATTTCAGCAGTTTTTTCTACCATCGGGACAATAATTTTTCTGTTTATTGCGTCTAACATCATATTTAATCTTGCTTCCTGACCGCTCACTGAATAATTAAGTTCTGTTGCTGTACGTTCTGCAGATTGAATATTTCCTGCCATGTTCTTGAAAATCCCCGTTGCACTTTCAATTGTGGATTTAAAATAATTCAGAAAATCCCAGCCTACCATAGCTTTATCAAATGACAAAGGTGTAGGGGCTGCAGGCATCAATGCTGCATCATATTCAATAATTTTCCCGGGGCTGACCTCCTGACGGCCTTTAAAACATCCTTTAGGCGCAAGATAAGGAGGATTCATCATTAAAGCAAGTGCATCTATCTGTTTATTCAAAATTGTTGATGCAAGACTGTTGATAATTAACGCAACACGTAAAGGAGATATACCTCTGCCGGTTCGGGGAGATTCTATTATATTCGCATGAATAAACGGGTTAATAACAAAAGGATTGCTCTCAAAACGTATAATTTCACGTCTTGCAGCTATCACGATAAGCCAGTTTTTTAATAATTTACCGTCCGAAAGTTCTATATCTCCCCAAAATTCCAATATTTCTACCTTTTTCCCGTCAACTGCTGCGTCATCTTCATAATTGTTTCTTGATTTTTTACCGGCCACCACTCCTTTCAATACTTCCATTTTTCTTTTATCCAGTAAATTATTTGCCTTATCCGAAAACAGCTCATCCAGTGTTGAATGTGTTCTGTATATCTTGGCGCATTTATCCCAGTTTTCACTGTTATACTTATCAAATACAAAATCCTCTGACTTTATATGTCTGACTTTCGCATTATCATAGATAAGTTTTTCATCAACTACAAAGCCTTTTTTATCAGGATTAACCAACTGTTCTTCCAGAGTCTGCGCACGTCTTACGGATTTAATCTTTGTCTCCCATCCGACAAAAAGAGTACATTCACCTGTTTCGACTATGCCATCAATTACCTTTTCTATTTCATTTTCAATATTCATTTGCTCAAAAGTATTAACTAACATTGCCTTTTGTTTATTTGCAAAAGCCTGAGTTTCAGGTGTTGTTCCTGATACATCAAACATTGCATCAGGATGAGAGTACAAGTTTTCACTTATATGAGATTTCAGTGTCTGAGCAAGTTCATAAATATCAGGCAATTCTATTTTATTATCCCAGCCGTTCAATTTTGGAACATCACTGTTGTAAACGGCATCACGAACAAGTTTTATATCCGTTAACTGTGAACATCTTTGTTCGTCGAATTTATCATATTTATCCGTTATACTGCCTATTAAAAATTTTTCTTCCGTCTCAGTTAACCTGTGTGTTAAATCCTCTGTTTCTATCTTCATTCTTTTTTGTCCTTTCTACAAATAGTCTTGATAAAATACAGAATAAACTTCAATATCCTGTAAATTCCCGTTTCTTAACGTTTCACCTTTTAACAATGCTTCTTTTTTAAAACCTGCATATTTTAACAAAGTCTTTACCCTGTAATTTTGCGGATAGACCAGTGCTTTAATTTTTTTAAATCCGCATTTTTTGAAACAATAATTTAAAAAATACACAGCGCATTTTTTCGTATAATCTCCCCAGTAACGTTTATCAAAACAGGTACTCAGTTCGGCACTGTGTAATCTTTTCCTGTCTCCTGTTAAATTATCAAGATAAACCAGACCGGTCACACTTTCACCCTCGGTTATTACAAAAAAAAATGGCTGTGTTCTGCTTACAAGATTATAAAAATAATCGTAAACATTTAAACTGTCCTGTGCATAATCATCATCCAAATATTTTGAATATTTTAAATACAAAAATAAAGCCTGTTCAAAATAAGAAGATTTTTCAAAAGGATTTCTGAATTCAGTCATTAAAATACTGCCTTTTCAAACTTTATATAAGCATCATCAGTCGCAAATGCACTTACTTCACCGTTAAGCATCTGTTCTCTGATATTATCCTGCAGGCCGATTAATGCTTCTGCCTGAATACCGTTTATAAAAGATTCACATTTTGTTTTTTTACAATAGCATCTGAAAACAGCATCTTTAGAAAAAATCTTTCCGCGCGGTAAATCTTTTATATTTGTATAAGTCTGAACAGATGTTTTGTCTTTCATCTTTTTTACGTTATTTGTAAATTCGTTTTCAATTTTCATTTTGATTAATTCATCCAGAGACAAATTGTTTAACAATTTTTCTTCTGCTTCACTGTATTTCACTATATTCCTCCTTTTAGTTAAATCTTGCTGTCATCAAGATTCGAAATTGTAATTATTTTTGCCTGCTTGTACTCCGGTTCTTCAGAATTTGAATTAAAACCAAGATATTTACACAAACTTTCAAGAGCTTTTAATCCTGCTGATGTATCGCGGAGTTTCCTCTTTCCGGTAAAAGCTCCATCTTTGTCCAGCACATCTTCTTCTTCAAGAGAAAATTCCGCAATCTGCAGCAGTTTTTGAATAACGTATCCTTTGTTAACTCTTAACGAAGATATTTGCTCTTTCAGCTGTAATTTTATTTCTTTTATTACAAGTTCATTAGAAAGCAGCGAACCTGCGGTTTCTTTCAAATCCTTTGATTTGTATCCGGCTTTTCGTGCGGATAATTCACCATCCAGAGATTTTATATATTCGGCGACAAATGTTTTTTGTTGTTTTGTTAATCGTTTCATCTTGTTTTATCGGGTATAAATTATGTACATTTCTTTACAATTCTTTGTATTATTTGATATTTTTGAAAAAAAATTGTATAATAATCATGCTATTTATATTTCGGCTAGTGTAAATCTTAACAGGAGGGGAAAATGAATTTTAAACTTCCTGTTTTTTTTGTGTGGTAGACACATTAAGTTTTGCATAAGCTCGTTAATTTATTTAAAAATATTATCTTCTATGCATTTTTACAGACGGAGCATAATCCATACTCGCCGAAATTCTTGATCTCATGTTGGCAAGCGCATCTTTATACATGCTGTACCAGTAATTAAATCTTACATGCTGTGGATTTCCTTTTAAACGCATGCAGGAACCATAAACCAGCAAAGGTTCCGCAAACTGATCCGGAATTAAAGAAACATCTTCCGCGTCCTCTAACAAAAACTTTTCTTCTCCTGAAGAATTTTTAGCACAATTTTTAGTATAGTAAATTACTTCAACATTCTTCTGCCTGTCAAAAATCGGAAACAAAATCTTATCATTAAATAAACTATACGTACTTTGAGGCTGAGAATTAACAAAGAATTTTTCAAAGTCTTCATAGTATTCAAATTTCACTCCATCAACAATAACCGTTTCAATTCTGCCATCTATTGTATTTTCCGTCTCTCCGGTATTTGCAGGTACAACAAGTTCCGTTTTTCTTAATAAAAAGTTCCATCTGTCAAATCCGCAGATTTCAGTATTTATAACATTTATAATATTTTTTAATTTTTTATGGTCATTTTTTATTAGTTCGGAAAATGCGTTTACCTGTTTATAGTTAAGTTCCACAAGACATTTATTAATAAGTTCCAAATAATTCATAAAATTCCTTTCTTTGCTTTTAAGAAAAAACAGTCTAAAAAAGACTGTTTTCCCTTAAAAGTATTTTTGAATATTGCTATTTTATGAGACCTTTTTTCAATTGATCCATAATCATACGTTCGTATTTAGCAAATTCTGCACCACTCATTTTGCCGATTTGTTCACGGGTAAAAACCATGTTGTTATCTCCGTCCGAAACAGTGTTTTGCGCATTTGCACGAAGCCTTTGTTTTGCGGATTCATTTTCGCTGTTTAATGTTTTTTCGTGTTCTTTTTCTCTCAAATATCTTGCTATTGCACTATCTTCAAGTTTTTCAACAAGAGCAGAAATTTTAGAGATTTCATCCTGATCAAAATCTGCATTTGAGTTTTTTAAATAATCAAAAACATCCAGCCTGCCTTCTCTGTTAAAAAATTCCGGCATTACATTTGCACTTAGAAAATTTTGAGAATTCTGAGGGGCTTGTGCAGGCACAGGGTTTTGAACATTCTGCTTACTTAATGTGTACTTTTCAAACGCCTTTTGAGTAACATAATTCATTAAATTTTGTCCTTGTTCTTGTGTCATAACTCCGGCCTGTACAAGATTTTCGATTAATTTAATATCACTCACAGCCTTCTGTTTAAACGCTTCTGCATCGTTATTTATCGGCTGGTTATAAAATGCCGCATTTTGATTACCGGCATTGGATGAAACATTTTGCATATTTTGTATGTTCATAATACCTCGCTTTTCATATATTCAACTGCAAATTCAACAGCATCATCTATAAAAGAAGATAAAAGCATTGAAACAAGAGGTTTGAAAAATGACGGCACCGGAATACGCTGAATAATATATTCAATTGCCATTGTTTTCTTTTCCTGTCCTTTCTTGCTCCCGAGAGCTTCCTCTGCTTTAAGAACTGCTGTTTTTGCAAGTTCTTTTATTGTTGTTTTTAATTTATCAAACATTTTTTACCTCACATTTTTTTGAAGAAAATGCATCTCCGGAATAAAAATTTCCAAAGATGCATTCGGGGTATAAAATCTGCATCTAAGAGTTAGTCGGAGCAGTTACAACCATTTTGGCAAGAGCTTTCGGCTGAACAACTTTTGCGCCGTATAAATAAAGACCTCTGACTAAATCAGAGAAAGAATCTTTATCTCTCAAGCTTTCAATTTTAGCCAGCTGTGATGCAAATGTAATAGCATCATTTGTACCTGCAAGCACATAATATTTTCCTGAAACATCGGTTAAATTTGTGCTGACAAGAACATCCATGCCTGCAATTCTTCCAATTGCGCCGTTTCTTAATGTTTCATCAGCGACATTATGTGCTCCGATAAATTCAGAACTTTGAAGCAGATAAGATTCTATAGTCGGGTTAATTACAACCCATGGTCTTGTACCTGCGGTTACTGCATTTGAATTTTTAAGGCATTTTGCAAGTTCTACAAATTTTGAATAAATAGTTGTTTTGTCTAAAGTAACAGCGGCAGAATCAGAGCCTACAGTATTTGCAGTTTCAACATTTGTGTGTAAAGACAAAAGATAACTATCTTGCACTTCTTCAATAGCTTTTTTAGCATTTTTAAGATGAGCTTCCATAATATCTGCATTTGCCTGAACCTTTGCAACATCATTAATTTTAAATGCAAAGAATTTTTTCTGGTCAATAACAAGTTCCTGAGATGTAGGTTCAAGCTCGCTGTATGTAATAGTTGAACCTAATGTCGAAATTGTAACATCTGCAGGTGTAATAATTTTTACTTTATCACCCTGATTTTTAATTTCACCTTCCCAGTTTCTGTTAACACACTGGAGCATTACGCATTCTTTTGACAGTAAGTAATTCAGTTTCTGGCTCCATATTTCCGGGATAAATGCTGCATATGCATTTGTTTCTGTTGTTTGAGTTGTAGTAGATGTTCCGTCTCCCATTTTTGTTTCCTTTCTTTTTAGTTAACTGTACATATAAAATAATGAGTGGTGTGTATTCAAAAAATTTTAATCATCGTTATAAACTTCCCTGAACTGTAAACCGATTATGGCGCAGGATTGTACCGCTTCCTCACCGCTAACACAAAGCTGGACTGCATAATTAGCTTCTGAAATTTCGGCTTTTTCCATTGTGTCTCTATTTACTGACCACACAGGAATTGATTCGTCATCCGCCGGCCAGTGGCAGGGCAAATTATCAGATGTTTCATCATCAGCCCAGATTAACAAATCCTGATGAATGGAATAAACATGTTCCTCATCATCTGAATATTCGCTGTCATAATCCTTATAAACAGAAAAATTGAAATTGTTATCATATTCAGTATCAAGAAGAAAATAAAATTCATCTATCATCTTTCTGTGATGCGCATCTGTCAAAGCAAGAAAAGGAGATTTCCACATAAATGTCACAGGTTCGCCGTTAAATGTTGAGCCAAAATCTTCCTTATAAATATTGCCTTCCTCATCAGCAGTATAAACTAATCCGTTATAAATACATGCAGTTACAATATTTTGCGGTAATACTCTTTTGTACCATGCCTTATTTACGTAATCATTAATCCACACAGTATGAAAATAATCATCGTCTGCATAAGGAATAAAATACCATATCTGATTTTTCCTCTCATAATGAAGCGCTAACGCGTTTTGAAGGTTCCCAAAATATTCAAATTCTTTTTTAATTTTTATTGAAATTTCGCTGCCAAGCTGAATCTGATTTAATTCTCCAACCTGCTCGAGTGCAAAAATTCCGTTGCTTAGAAAATACTGTTTATTTTCAATATTTACAATCCCGTTCGCGCCGGCGGCCCCCTTATTGGCAAATAAAATTATTGCAAAATCATCAGGGCTTGTACCTGTCAAAAGATAGACACTGTCTTTTTTATATACTGCTAAGTAGTCCTTATACGGTTTTAAAGCCGTAATTGAGCCGGTATCAGTATGAAATTCATTTATATAACCCGCATCATCGGCAGTTGTAAAATCATCATAAGTCCCGAGAGCAGAATAATAAATAGTTGCATTTTTCGCAACCCAAACGCGTCCTTTATAAACAGCCATTATCCCGCCGGTAAGAGTATTATCTGAAAGATCTTTTAAATTACAATCAACAATTTCGTATTCATCATTATTTTTTATATAAAACAGTCCGTCCTGCTCTGTCATAACAAGCATTCCGTTCAAAAAATTGAGAAATACCGGTTTTTTACCGGCAAGTGTTTTGGTTAAGAGTGTTTGCTGCGTATGACTTTCATCATATATATATATTTTTCCTGAAACTGTTGTTATCACAAGCTTACTTTTGTCATAAGCAGACATTTCAGCTAATCCTGTTATTTCTTCTTCTAGCTCTAAATATAATGTATTGCCGTTCTGTTTGACTATACCTCTGTTTTGAAGAATTTCAACATTTTGAGAATCAGCCCAGTAAATCTTTTTAGTATCCAGACCTAATTCTGTCTTGGTTAAAGACTGATTAATACCGCCGGATAAATTATAATATGCTGTTTCCATAAATTAGACTCCTTTAATTTTGTACCATTTTATTTTTGAACGGATAAAACTTCCGATATCATCTCTTGAAAGCCAAGGATAAGGCGGCAGATATATAATGTCGATTTTGCCTGCACTTGTAGTTCTTGGATTTTTCAAACCGAATTCATAATGTGTCATTATTGTCTGCGGATTAATCTCAAGACCATACTTATTAACAAGTCGGGCACAAAATTCCATTGCACATTCAAACTGCTTCTTCAAAATAGGGAAATTTCCTGTCTGAGCGGAATTTTTAAAACCTGCCATTGCGCAAAACGCAACTCCTATACTTCCTGTATTTCCGCCGCCTGTATGAGCGGCATAACGTCCGGGTTTACAGAATTCATTATCTTCCGGACGAAATTTACCTGTGTGAATTTTTCCGTCTTTATCAACCAGAAAATGATAATGCTCTTTTTCAAAATCAGTCGGATAATATCCGCCTGCGCTCCAGTGTATAATTATTCGCTTCATAAACATCCTCTAACCAATCTTTATTCATAAGTTTGTAAATCATGACTGCATGGGTTCTATTCTGTGCATGAAGCTTCAAAACAGCTTTATCTACATGATTTCTTACAGTACCGTACGCTATTTTTAATTCGACACCGATTTCTTTATCAGAATAGCCCATCGCAACCAAAGTCATAACTTTAATTTCCTTTGGAGATAGTACCATTTCTCAATTCCTTTTTATTTCAAATTTCACTTCAAGCATACTAAAAAAGCGACAGATTTCATTCATAATATTTCCTTTATAAAAAAAGAGGGCGGGCAATCCGCCCCGTTGAGAGTAAGATAATTTAAGGATTGATTTTTAAATCTTTATTTTCGGCAAGTCCGATTTTTAATGATCTTAAATTTGAATAGCATCTTTTTTTTATTCCGTACTCGTTGTAATTAAGATAAAATTTTCCTGAGTTAAAAGTTGTATAATTAGCAGCTCTAATTTCATACAAAATAAAATTCTTTAATTTTTCATAAAATAACTTTGCTTTTTTGTTTACTTTTCTGACAATTGAAATATTATCATTGGCATCAACTCTTGTAAGCTGAACAACCGTATGCCCGCACACAGGACACTTTGTTAAATAGTCCAGTTCACACAGCACAAAATCGGCTCTTGGAACAAGACGAAAAGTTCTGGTCTTGTGCAAGGCACCGCAGCAGTGAATATAACCCATACTACTATCCCTTGTATCCCCTGTGGTAAACGACTTTGCCATCTAAAGGGCTTGAACCTTAACCACATTTTCAGTATAACGTATTTTAAAAATTTGAAAAGTCCACGATTAAATACATATGAATGTGCATCCATGTTTTCATGCTAAAACTTGACAAATTCCTAAAAATCGTAAATAATGAGAACAGCAAGAATATTTAGGAGGATGAAAAATGTTGTATAGAGAAGCTTTGAACTGCCCCCCCCCCGACAGGATGATGATGTAGCAAGGGATTTTAACTTTAATGTCATCCTGAACTTGTTTCAGGATCTCATTACACAAAAATTAGAAGATAGACAATTAAAGCCAACGGATGTCAAAAAGTCTGGAGGTCAAGCTAGTTTAGAGGGTAAGAAGATAGGAAGATATGAGGGTAGGCTATTTTCTGTAAACAGCCTATCTTC